>NZ_JADBUE010000140.1:0-27074 GCF_020245805.1 Microcystis sp. M179S2
AATCCCCGCTTGGGATTTACTTCGAGAAGCCCAAAATCGCTGAAACCCAGATAGATCAAGGAAAATCATAAATCGAGGTTAACCCTTTGTCCCGTAATGGTTTGAGCCTTTTTTGCTGACCGAAAACGCCTAAGTCCCATATTTTGACAGACAAGAGTTATTATTGCTCAACCCAACCTATGGCTGTAAAGTTTGGGCTTTTCAAGGAATTTAGAGCCAATATTTGTTCATTTGTTCCTGTGCTTTCCTCTCCATTTCTTGAGACTCTTCCATCCATTTTTGGTATGCATAGTCATATTCCCTCATTGCTATTTGGTGTTGTATTTCTCGTTGTTCTTCCAGCCATTTTCTAGTCTCTTCGAGACTTTTTATGTACTGTTCAGCTAGTTTTTTTAAACTGAGGAAATATTGTGGCAAGTTTCTCAATTTCCTTTTCTGGATCCTCCTTCTCAAGTTTAGAAACATACTTATCAAATACATCTTTAAACTCAGGCAAAGTAGCAACAAAATCTTTTAACCTGTCCATTGTACCATAATGAAAACCGAGACTTATAGGTTTTTCGGAAATCCACCGACTAATTGCAAACCGAAAATCTGGGTACTTATCTAGGAGCATCCTAACATCGGCAACAGATAAACCTCCGTCAAGCATCTGTAACCATTGCTGGCGAACAGAATTCCGTTGGACAGGATCAGTAATGTGGTCAAAACAGTCATCGTAGTATGACATATTTTTTTCTCCGAATAAATCACCCATGATATCGTTTTAACCGTTCAGGGGGCGGTTATCAAGTAGCCATTAGTTTTGTAATGGGGATTTATGCCCCGCTCCAAAAACTTTTCGCCTTAAGGCGAGGTTTTAGACCCGATTTTTTCGATAAAAGCAGACCACGGGGGAATTTTTCACAGCACCAAAGCTCTGCAAGAATTACCACTTTAAGCGGTGACATTTTCTGTTTCTGCTGGTTGAATTTCCGGCATTTCTACTTTAATTAAACTCACTCTAGCACGATAAAGTAGTTTTTCCCCATGACGATAGCCCCGATAACGCACTAGAACGGGTGTACCGATTGCTGCTTGACCATCGATCAATTGATGGATTTGCGGATCATAACTCACATGATCACCGACACTGTCAATTGGTTGCACTCCCCAGCGCTCCAGTAACTGCATAATCGGTTTAACTAGGGAGAGGATTTTGACGGCTGCTAGGTCGGGATTTTTGCGGGCAACGGCCTCGGCCGTAGGCCATTGAACTAACCAAGATTCGATCGCTTCGATGCTTTGACGTTGAAATTCTGCGGCTAATTCTTCTTTTTGCTTGTCTAATTTTTGCTGTAAATTTTGATACTCTTGTTCGAGAATTTTTGATTCCCCTGAACGATCCTCTGTCCCCATCGTCGGGATTTGAAAATGAGCGAGAAGATCGCTAACTGGCAGCTGCAGCGCATTAGCTAATTTCACCAAAGATTCAGAGGATAATTTGGCGATTAAGCCATGGCGAACTCTCTGCAATTGCCAAGAAGATAGACCCGATAACCGACTCAATTCTTCCAGATTTTTACAGCCAATTTCTGCCATTAACTGCTCTAATTTTTGCCGATGATATTTATATAAGGACTCATTCATGGGACTTCTCAGCTTAAGCGATGTGTTTAGCTAAAACGGATTTAGGAGCGCGACGAACTCGACAGAGAATTGTTTCTTTACCGAGACGCTGATGAGCGGCAAAGCGATGGCAACCGGAAAAACCGTAGTAGTTACCATCCACCTCCAAAACATCGAGCGGCTCTCGTAATCCCTCCTCAGCGATCGATTGCATCAACTGATTAACTTTTTCGGGATCGGTTTGTCGCGGTAAAGGACGACGAATTTGGGACAGAGGAATGTTTTTAATTTCCATAGTGTTTTTACTATAGCACATTTAGGCTAAACTGAAGATAAGTGGACTCGGTTGCTGATGCAGTGGTCTGTCTCGGTGCTGGCAGTTTTCTTGACACAGACAAGATTTTATCACCCAATCCTCTCCTTTTTTGACTATGACTATTCCTCCTATCAATGAAAAAATTATCCAGAAAAATACCACCAATGCTTCCTATCAGCGCGGTCAATATTATTACGATAACGGTGCAGTTATTTCTCTTTGGCAACGGGGGCAAAATCTGCAAGCTTTAGTGAATGGTAGTGAGGTTAAACCCTATCGAGTTGCCATGGATTTTAACCAAGATAATCTTGAGAATGTCTCCTGCTCCTGTCCCTACGATTACGAGGGTTGGTGTAAGCATATTGTGGCGGTTTTATTAACCTGTTATCGTCAACCAGAATTAATTATTAAAAAAGCCTCCCTAGAGGAGTTATTGACACCAATCGATGAAAGTAAATTAAGAAAATTACTTAATCATTTAGTGGCTAAACACCCAGAAATTATCGAGACAATTGATAAGTTTTTATTGCCAGCTACCCCAGTTAATAAAGCGGGAGGGAAGATAACTATTAATGTCAAAGCTTATCGTAATACTGTCCGTAATGAACTGCGGCAATCCCTGCGAGCGATCGAAGAAGATTACTACGAAGAAGATCCAATTTCTAATGAAATTTATGCCCTAGTGGATGAGTCCCAAGATTATTATCAAAAGGGAGAACCGGATAATGCGATCGCTATTTTAGAAGCAATTATTAGCGCCTGTATCGAGGAATGGGATAATTTAGAAGATTACGGTGCTGTTAATGATGATTTAAGTGCTAGAATCGATCGAGTTTTAACTGGGGCAATTTTAAGTAAAGAATTTAATCCCCAAGAAAAGCAAGATTTAAGGGAAAAAATCGAGCAATGGCAGCATGAATGGAGTGCCGATTTTGAGATGAGTTTAGCAGCCTTACAACAGGGATGGGACGATCCAGTTTTAGAGAAGATTTTACGGGGAGAATCGGCTAATTTTTCAGAAATGTGGTCAGGGAATATCCCTTATTATGCCCAAACATTAACTTCTATTCGCTTAGAAATTTTCGAGAAACAGGAAAAAGATCAGGAGTATTTGAATCTAGCTTTAGCTTCAGGACAAGTGGTAGAATACCTAACTAAGTTAGTCTATCTTGATCGCATTGATGAAGCGATGGCAGCGGCAAAAAACATGATAACTAAAAACGATGAAGCCTTCTTTTTTGCCAAAGCTTTACGGGATGAATCCGCACCAGAATCCGCCCTAATAATTGCCCGAAGTGGTCTAAATTTCCCAGGGAATTATTATTATCAATTAGCTCTCTGGACAAGTGAACTAGCGCAATCTTTAGGGGATATAGATACAGCTTTGGCTGCTAGAATTAAGGCATTTCAAGACCAACCTTCCTTTTCCCATTACCAAAAAATTGAGTCTTTAGCGGGGGAAGATTGGTCTGATTTAAAATTAGACTTGTTAGATTACTTGCGCGAGTTTAGCGGTGGACGTTCCACAGAGGCTAAAATCGATATATTTCTCCACGAAAATTTAGTTAGAGATGCAATTAAAGTCGTTTCTGATAATTCCTATGTGCAGTCTCACCTAATTTGGCGGATAATGGATGCGGCTGCTACCGTCGATCCTAACTGGGTGATCGATCGCGCGCGTCCTCCTGCGGAAAAGATACTCGACGAAAAAAAGGCTGATCGCTACGAAGAAGCGATTAAATGGCTAAAAAAAGCTCGTAATGCCTTTTATATGTCGGGAAGACGGGAAGAATGGCAAACCTATCGAGAAAGTTTAATTAAGGAACACGGACGCAAATCGAAATTTATGGGGTTATTCAAATATCAGGATTTACAATAATTTAAGCTTCTAGCCGTCAGTTATCG
Organism: Microcystis sp. M179S2; assembly: GCF_020245805.1. Classification (NCBI taxonomy): domain Bacteria; kingdom Bacillati; phylum Cyanobacteriota; class Cyanophyceae; order Chroococcales; family Microcystaceae; genus Microcystis; species Microcystis sp. M179S2. Next base: position 3,830 of record NZ_JADBUE010000140.1, read on the forward strand.
GCTAAAACCGGGCTGTTTTTAGCTTGTAGAGCGGTAATTGTCCTAATCTTAAGTCTGTGATGTTTCGACGCAAAGTAGAGTATAATGGAAGATTGGTCTAAACTTATCTCCAGACTACTTATACTGAATATTCATTGTCAAAAAATATGACTGAAACTATTCGCTTTTTGATGTGTTCTCCCGATCATTACGATGTGGATTATGTGATTAATCCCTGGATGGAGGGCAACATTCACAAATCTTCCCAGGAAAAAGCTAGGCAACAATGGCAGCAGCTTTATCATGTTCTCAAAGATCGGGCGCTTGTGGATTTAGTCCCACCAGAAAAAGGCTGGCCCGACATGGTTTTTACCGCTAATGCAGGTTTAGTTCTGGAAAAAATAGTCGTTCTCAGTCGCTTTTTACACAAAGAAAGACAGGGAGAAGAACCCTATTTTAAGCAGTGGTTTGAAGATAACGGTTTTACGGTTCACGAACTGCCAAAAGATTTACCCTTTGAAGGTGCAGGAGACGCACTATTAGATCGGGAAGGACGCTGGTTATGGGCAGGATATGGCTTCAGAACTGAGTTAGATTCCCACCCTTTAATCGCTAAATGGCTCGATATTGAGGTTTTATCCCTACGTTTAATCGATGAACGTTTCTATCACCTTGATACCTGTTTTTGTCCCCTTAGTGGCGGTTATCTACTCTACTATCCCGATGCTTTTGATGCCTATTCTAATCGGTTAATTGAGTTAAAAATTCCCGAAGAAAAACGCATTATCGTTGAAGAAGCTGATGCGGTTAACTTTGCTTGTAATGCTGTGAATATCGGTCAAGTAATCGTCATGAATAAAATTAGTGACGATTTACAACATAAGTTAGCATCAAAAAGCTTTGAAGTGGTACAAACTCCCCTGACGGAGTTCTTAAAAGCAGGAGGTGCGGCCAAATGTTTAACCCTGCGTACCACGGAACCCTTAATTCCAGACCATCACGCAAATGTCACCATTGAAAGTCGCATTCTCCAGTTAGAAGGTCATCTGCTCGACGCGGGAATTATGAATAAAGCTCTCGATGTTGTGGTGGGAAATGGGGGCAGCTTCAAGGTTTTAAACTTCACCTTAGGGATTGAGCGCCAAAGTACCTCCTCGGCCGAAGTGCGGGTTTCTGCACCCTCTCACGAGGTAATGGAGGAGATCATGGTACAATTGATCGACCTCGGTGCGGCCGCTCGTCCCCAAGAAATCTGTGATGTCAATACCGCAGTGGTGGCACAAGATGGGGTCGCTCCCGATGATTTTTATGTCAGCACCATCTATCCCACGGAAGTGCGGGTTAACTGTGAATGGGTGCGGGTGGAAAATCAACGCATGGATGCAGCCATCGTCGTCACTGAAAGTCCGGAAGGCAAAACGGCAAAATGTACTCTGCTGCGGGATTTAAAAGCTGGCGATCGCGTTATGGTGGGAGTTGAGGGCATCCGTACTATCCGACAGGCGGAATCCAGGGAACAACGCAACAGCACTCAGGAATTTACCTTTATGGGTGCGGGGGTTTCCAGCGAGCGCCGAGTCGAGTTAACCGTCGAGCAGATTGCCTGGGAAATGCGTAAAATTCGCGACCAGGGCGGTAAAGTGGCAGTAACGGCAGGTCCGGTGGTCATTCACACTGGAGGAGCGCAACATCTCTCCCGTTTAATCCGCGATGGTTACGTTCACGCTTTACTGGGGGGAAATGCGATCGCAGTTCACGACATGGAACAGGCGATCATGGGTACTTCTTTAGGGGTGGATATGCAGAAAGGCATCCCCGTGCGCGGTGGCCATCGTCACCACCTCAAGATTATCAACCTCATCCGTCGCCACGGCAGCATCGCCAAAGCTGTATCGGCCGGGGTATTGACAAAAGGCGTAATGTATGAATGCGTCAAGAATAATGTCCCCTTCAGTTTGGCCGGTTCAATTCGCGATGATGGTCCGCTTCCGGATACGGAGATGGATTTAATTAAAGCACAGGAAGAATATTCCCGCTTAATTCAAGGTGCCGACATGATTCTCATGCTCTCTAGTATGCTCCATTCCATCGGTGTGGGCAATATGACACCGGCGGGGGTAAAAATGGTCTGTGTTGATATTAACCCGGCCGTGGTGACAAAATTAAGCGATCGAGGTTCCGTAGAATCCGTGGGTATTGTCACCGATGTGGGTTTATTCCTGAGTCTGTTAACCCAACAGTTGGATAAGTTAACCCGTCCCTTGGTAGAAACGGTTTAAAACCAATACTCTAAAACATACAACTTATGAGCTTTGGGGGTATTTAAACCCCCTTTTTTGGTTTCTGTAGTTAACCCCTATCTCTATAGGTGAGTTAGCAATGGGTAACTAGAATAATAAAGGAGAACCATTGCCGAAAAACAAGAACGCTATGCCAGAAGAAACTATTTGGATTATCACCGCAGAAGATACCCCCGTCACCCCCGATAAAGATGCCAAAGGAAACGACACCTATGACAATCCCTGGGACACGAAGAAAATTATCACCGCAGCTGCGACTCGCGGCGTAAAAGTGAGCATAGAGAAGCTAGAGACAGAACTATCCCATTTTCTCCAGCTTATCGGCAAAGTCTTCAATCAAGCGCAGAAACAGGTCAACCAACAAACCGGTTTTAAACTCGATGAAGTAGAGCTTTGCGTAGAGATTACCGGAGAAGGTGAAGTAAAATTGTTAGGGACGGGGATTAAGACCGGCACTAAAGGCGGATTAACCCTAAAATTCAAGCGAGACGAGAAAAACACACCGACTGCGGACTAATGGCGAATCATGGATTAATTATCGGGATAAATCAATATAAGCGCTTGACACCGCTCAAATGTGCCAAGCAGGACGCGGTAGAGATGGCGCGTTATTGTCGTGACGAGATTAATTTTGAGGAAGTTTTCCTGTTTACCGATGAGTCTGACCCAATAACCGCGCCGAATGGTTCCCAACAGGAGACGAAACCGACGTACACAAACCTAATGGCTTTCCTGCACGACTTTTTCGAGTCGCAACGCTTGGAAACCGGCGATAATTTCTGGTTTTTCTTCAGTGGCCACGGATTACGCCATCAGGGACAGGATTACCTCGTTCCCAGCGAGGGACACCCGACCTTAATCGAACAGACGACCATTTCCCTCAATTACGTTACCCAACGTTTACGGAGATGTGGCGCGGATAATATCATTCTCTTTCTCGATGCCTGTCGCAACGAGAACGATTTTAGAAATAAATCCGCAGGCTGGCAGACGCAACAGGGAGTGATAACCATCGCTTCCTGTAGTCCGACGGAGGAATCCTACGAAATTCCCGAACTACAACAGGGTTCCTTTACCTATTCACTTCTAGAGGCTTTACGAATCCAAGGAGAAAATAACTGCGCTACGGTAGAAAGACTCTGTAATCGTCTCCGCGAAAGGATTCCAGAAATCAACCGACAACACAACAAACCCCCGCAAACCCTCCATTCTATTGTCGAACCGCATTATAAAAATCATCTGATTCTGTTACCGAAACAGGCAAAGACTCCCGATATAGAGTTATTGCGAGTGGAAGCTTTAGAGTTGGAAGTGGAGGGAAAGCTAGAGGAAGCGCGACAGTTGATGAGACGAGTTCTGGCTTTGGATACAACCAGACCTAAATACTGGCAAGATTACGACAGAATTAATCGAAAATTAGCACAACAACCCGTCCCACCGTCCCCTAAAACGGAACCGATAAATGGTGAGTCGGCGAAAACGATAACAGAAACCCCGAAACCCGCAGCACCGAAACTGGAAGAAATCGAACTAAAAAGTGCCAAAGGAATCGATTATCGGAACTTAGAAGATTTATTAAGACGGCAGCAATGGAAAGAAGCGGACGAAGAAACCGCAAGAGTGATGCTACAGGTAGCCAATCGCACAAAAGAAGGATGGCTACAGGTAGAGGATATCGATAATTTTCCCTGCGAGGATTTGCGAACCATTGACCAATTATGGGTTAAATATAGTGGCGGTCGCTTTGGTTTTTCCGTGCAGGCGAAAATTTACCGCGAACTCGGTGGGACGCAGGAGTATAATGAAAGAGTTTGGAACGCTTTCGGAGATAGAGTAGGCTGGCGAGTGAATGATAGATGGATATACTACAAAGATATTACTAGAGACCTAAAAGCACCTCTAGGACACCTCCCGTTACAATCCCGTATTTTGAGAGTACATAATCCCGGACGGTGGTGGGGTGTCTCTTCTCTCGCGTCGAGACTTGTAAAATGTAACATATAAAGGTAACAGCCAATTTTTAAGAATTGTATCGGAGGGAAAACCAAATGCTAGAAATTAACAAAAGCTATGTATTAGACAAAGATCAAAAGCCGATTGCCGTTCAGATTCCCATTGCTGAATTTGAAAAAATCGAAGAAATCCTAGAGGATTACGGACTAGAAAAACTCATCGAAGAAGTTGAAAATGATCAAATCCTAGACAAAGAAAAAGCCTGGCAATATTTAGAATCGCTTAAAAATAAAAATGTGGAAGGTTGAATACAACAAGAGATTTTTAAAAGAATTAACCTCTTTGCCAAAAGACATACAATCTCGCGTTGAGTTGATCGTATTTTCCGAATTAGAAACTGACAATCCTTTTGAATTAGGCTATCTCGATAAAATGAAAGGACATAAAGATAAATATAAAATTAGAGTTGCAGATTATAGGATTGGCCTGACTATTGATAAACCCAATCAAACCATCATCTGTCAACGGGTCGCACATCGTAGAGAAATTTACAAAACTTTTCCTTGATAGAAAGATACCGCTATCTTTATCTGTCAATTGCTTTCTAATCATTTGAATTGATGAACAGGGAAATTGGAACTTTGAATTATGAAAAAATCACCTGCGGAAATGACTAACGCAGAACTCCGTCAGTATCTTTCGGAACATCGAAACGAAGAAGCTATTTTTAGTGAAGCACTAGAAGTATTATTAAGCCGAAAAAAAGACTGGTTTAAATATCCCGCACCTCAAACGATGTCCTATAAAGAAATAGAAACGATTTTCAAGGAAAAATTAAATCAAATAATTGAGGAATAGAAATCGTGTGTTATGCGATTATTATCGAAAAAGCTGAAAATAACTATTCCGCTTATGTTCCCGATTTACCCGGTTGTGTTACTACCGGTAAAACCCTAGAGGAAATCACAGAAAATATGAAAGAAGCGATTCAATTTCATCTGGATGGTTTACAAGAGCAAGGGCTGCCAATTCCCCAACCAGCCACCTATTGCCAGTATATCGAAGCGTAACCGATCACCTGCATCCTGTCCGCAACTTTTATCTGTTAACATGGAACTGTAAACATATTACTAATGCTCAAATGCAGATCTTGTAGGTGGGGTTGAACGAAACAATAGTGGATCGAAAATGGCTCAGTTATGATAAATTTCCACGGTGAATAGATAGCTTTATGAGAAAATGGAAAGGTAATGCAATCCTCTAAGCCAGATGACTATAGCAGAGCTATTCCCTACTTTGAGAAGTCTGCCTCGTGCAGACAAGTTGAAGGTGATGCAATTTCTGATCGCAGAACTAAGTAAGGACGAGGAGCCAAGCCTACAGCCAGGAGCAACATATTTACTCTCGTCGCCGCTTAATTCACACGCAGCGGCGCAGAAACTTGCTCAACTCCTAGATTCGGAACAAGCAACGCACAATGCGTAACGCCCAACGATTTAACTTTACCGAAGGATTCGATGGGTTTGGTGTCCCCGATGCCTTGCCTCAACTACCTATATCTCTGACATACCAAGATAGATCCGTAGAGTTTTCAGCACTGTTAGACACGGGTGCAAGTGTTAATGTCTTACCGTACAGCGCTGGAGCTCAACTTGGTGCGATTTGGGAAGAGCAGACAACCTCTGTCATCTTAGCTGGTAATTTGGCTTCGATCGAGGCGCGAGGTTTACTGGTTTCGGCACAGATTGGTAATTTCAACCCAGTCCGGCTGGTTTTTGCTTGGAGCTTGTCTGATGATACACCTTTACTACTGGGTCGGATGAATTTTTTTCTAGAATTTGATGTCTGCTTCTATCGTTCACAACTTGTTTTTGAAATCTGCCCTAAATCCTAAAATGCACGGCGATCGCTGATCTTGTAGGGTGCGAAAACGCGCGTGTAACGCACCGCTAACTTTAATCATGGTGGGTTATCAATCAAGATAGATTAAGATCTGAAATAGCAAACAGTACAAACCCTTGAATTTCCCATGACATTGACAACTGACGATACTCAAGACAACCAACAACAGATACTCACTGAGTTACGAGAATTAAAAAAGGAAGTTGAGCAATTTAACCAAAAATTCGATAACTATCAAAAAGCTACACAATGGGTAGTTCAGTTAGCGTTTAGCTTAATTGCAGCCGCTACTGTAACTGTGATTGTCTCAACTGTGCTAGGTAAATAGTGCCGATCTTGTAGTTAACGTAGTGTAACGCACCGCTAACTTTAATGATGGTGAGTTATGAATTATATATCGAGGTTATTTCTACGATATTATCAAGATAGCGAAACCTAATTCTACAAATAATAATGAGACAATTCAAAATCGTCATTGAAAAGCATCCTGATGGCTACGTCGCCTATCCGATTGGCATAACAGGAGCGGTTGTCGGACAAGGAGAAACCTATGAGGAAGTCTTAGCAGATGTTAAGTCTGCTCTTGTTTGCTACTTAGAGGAATTTGGTGAAAAAGGCTTAGAAGATACATCTCCTCTAGAGATTTTTATTGCTGAAGCAGGAATCGCTATCTGATGGCAAAATTTCCAGTCGATGCTCCTAAAAAACGGGTAATCAGAGCCTTTGAAATTTTAGGGTTTTGTCTGGTTCGTGAACGAGAGCATATTGTCATGGCTAGAGATAATCAAGATGGTACTAAAACTCCACTTGTGATGCCTAACCAACCCCAAATCAAAAGTGGTACTTTAAGAGCTATCTGTACACAAATAGGTATTTCTCGTGAAGAATTTATCAACTCTTACAATCGAAGCTAACCAAAATATAACTTGCTATCGCCAATTCTGTAGATCTTGTAGGGTGCGAAAACGCGCGTGTAAAGCACCGCTAATGTTTGGGATAAAATGGAGAAGCTTCAATGCGATCGAGTCCAAGTGCGATTGCTCTGAGAGATGATCGAGGTCAAGCATGACAGTGCAACAACTTCGTTACAGAGATAGGATAGTAGAATAGAGGGGGCTACCATACGGCTGCTTCAGGCTTTGATTTAGTCTTGTCGATCAGTTATTATCATGAAAGAAAAAGTGTACTTGGATTCCACGGTTCCGAGTTATTACTTTGATGAGCGTGAAGCTCTAAAAACTTTTACCGAAATCACAAGGAAGTGGTGGTCGGAGATGTCCAGTTATTATGATTTATATATTTCGGATGCCGTGCTTCAAGAACTAACCAACGGAAACTATCCGCGTAAAGCTGAAATTATTCATTTGGTTTCGACGATTCCTTTACTACCGCCGACTTCTGCTCTTGAACAAGTTGTCGAGTTTTATCTTGCCAACTATGTCATGCCAAGGTCTCTTGTGGGCGACGCTCTACATCTTGCCTATGCCAGCTATTTCGACATTCAATATCTCGTTACTTGGAATTGCAACCACCTAGCGAATGCTAACAAACGGAAGCATATTCGCGTTATCAATGCCCGCCTTGATTTGTCAACACCTGAAATTATCACACCACTTGAACTATTCAAAGAGGAGAATAACTTATGATCCACTCAGAGATTTTGCAAGAAAAAGATAAAACTCAAACAAGATTATCGGAGGAATGCACGTCTATCCATGACTATTTAGTTAAGTCTCGCATTGCTGCGGAAAAGGCTGCGGAATCCTACGGGTTTACTCTCAAGTATGCTGAAGAAATTCATAAAATTCGAGAAGAACACACCAAAGCTTTCAACGCCAACACAACAGCCTCTTAGGTTGGCTTGAGCGAAACGCTATAGATTGATTCTGATTAATTGCCAATTCATTGCCAACACAAGAGTTAGGGCGATAACAATTAGAGGAATTTGGTGAACAAGATACACTATAGCCCAGATGTGGATGCTTTATTAATTGAGTTAAACAATAATCCAATTGCTTACGCAGAGGAGGAAGGGAAAACAATATTACATTATTCCGAGGACGATCAGTTAGTTTTAATCGAGATTCTAGATTTTGGTTGTTCTCTATCGGAAGATGCTAGACAAGAACTTGCAAAATCCATATCTTCTCGTGAATTGATTGAAATATAGTTATTAGTTAATATCCATCTCACAACAATTTAAATCATGAAAGGTATTCAGTATATTGTCGATGAAACAGGAGAAAAAACAGCAGTTGTTATCGATCTAAAAGAATGGGGTCAACTGTGGAATGAGTTTTATCAAAATTTACTCGATCGCTCTCCCGTAAACGAAGACTGGATAAATCGATCGCCTTTTCGAGAAAAATTAGATCAGGCTCTCGCATGGAATGCTAATCATCCACCGCAGTTATCAGATCTAGAATCCCTAGAGAGCAAACTTGAAAATAATGAGTAAGGTTTTACTTGATCTGAACAATCCAATTTTTCAGCGAGATTTATTCAATTTACCCAAAAGTGAAGCATCATCCGCTCTGAAAACTTTCAGGAAAATTTCTCAACTAACTTGGGAGCAGTTATATCAAGATCAAGGATTAAAATGGGAGAAAATTAATTCTAAAAAAGGTCAAAAAGGAGAAAAATTGTACAGTTTTAGAATCACGCAAAAATGTAGAGCAATTGCTGCTAGAGAAGGTGATTATTTACGAATACTTTCTTTACATTCCGATCACGATTCAGCTTATCAATAATAATTTGGAACAAGATTTAAGACGTATTCTTCTCAACGAGGCCACCTTAAATAAACAAACAAAGTTCGGTGATATTTATGAAATTAAAGGACTTTTACAAGGGGTCAACGGGATAAACTTACGAGTCTCTACCTATTGGATTATCGACTCACTTACGAAAGAAACAAGATTTGTGACTTTATTACCAGATTAAAAGAGTTAGACTATGAAATTTGATATGTTTTCCGAAGTTCAATTAACCGAAGATTTGCCAGAATCTAATTTGTCTCGTGGCACTCACGCGATTATCGTGGATTATTGTCCTCGACCCGAAGGCCAAGAGGATGGCTATGTTTTAGAAGTGTTAAATAATCAGGGAAAAGCCTATACAGTTATCGCTGTAGAAGTTTCCAAGATTGAATCGATTCAAAATCTTAAACAGGATGAATTTCAAATTATATAATTCTGTTATTCTTTTTTTATGTATGTCCCCAGGGATGACGACTGTTTTCAGTTTGTTACTCTCAAGCGCCAATGAAATATTTACCGTCCGCTCTTTGGTGAAAGTTGAATAAGTTAAAATCAAAGAGAATATCCCTATCGCTACAATCTCAACTATCAATGAATCTCCTGAAAGATAGTAAAAAAATTCGTTTTGTTGACCTTTTTTGTGGTTTGGGAGGGTTTCGAGTTGCTATTGAACAAGTTTGTCGCCAACAAAACTTAGAATCTGATTGTGTTTTTTCCTGTGATATAGATAAAGACGCTCGGGCAATTTATCACGCTAATTTTGGCGACAAACCCCAGGGAGATATTACCGAAATCGCCGCCCTAGATATTCCCAATCACGATATTTTAATGGCGGGATTTCCCTGTCAACCCTTTAGTATTTGTGGTGATTTAAAGGGATTTGAAGATACCAGAGGCACGCTATTTTTTGAGATTGCCCGCATTTTAAAAGCCAAACAACCCGCAGCATTTATTCTGGAAAATGTCAAGCAATTGCAGGGACATCAACAGGGAAAAACCTTAGAAGTTATTCTCGATACTTTGCAAGATTTAGATTACTATACCGATTATCGGGTTTTGAATGCGCTTAATTTTGGTTTACCGCAAAAACGGGAACGGATTTTTATCGTTGGTTTCCGAGAAGCGCGGGGTTTTATCTGGCCAAAACCAGCTTTATCTAGAACAACTTTAACGGAAATATTAGAGGAAAATGTCTCGGATTTTTATTATGCTTCCGCAAGAATTCAAAAAAGTCGCCTGCTAAAAAGAGAGGGAAAAAAACCTTATAGTGAACCGACTATCTGGCACGAAAATAAAGGAGGAAATGTCAGCGCTTATCCCTATTCCTGTGCCTTGCGAGCAGGAGCATCCTATAATTATTTGTTAGTGGATGGGAAAAGACGCTTAACAGCAAGAGAAATGCTCCGTTTACAAGGTTTTTCCGATGATTATCAAATTGTCGGCAGTTATCAAACTATGCGAAAATTAACGGGTAATAGTGTAGCGATTTCCTGCGTAGCTGCTGTGGTTAATTCTGTAATCGAGTCTTTGTTAGATGTTGCTCAAGCATCAACTAATTCATTCTCGTTCAATCGACAACTTAATTAAGTTTATTTTCGACTCAGGAGTTTTAGATAGTGGTAATTATTCAAGACGCTTTTAATTGCCTATATAGACAGTAAAAGCCTAGGAGATTATAGCTTGTTTGAGTCCTAATTTATGTCTCTAAAATTAGCTGACCCATTGCCTTGAGAATTTGGAGCAGATTAATTGCTGATTCAGGATACATTAAATTAAGTTCTGGCATTATCTGATAAGTGGGGTTAGTTTCTTGTCTGAGATGGACGAACATATATTGTAAGCCATTAGTCGCTAATCCCCAAACTGAGGGTTGTCTTTCTAAGCTATTGTAGGCATAAGTCAATAATTGAGGTAATCCCTGACGGACTTCGATTCCACTCTCTTTAGCTTCAATGACTAAAATCCAAAAATGGATATCATTGACAGTTGCTATCGAATTATTCATCGTGACAATATCAAACCGTCCGCTAATAGTTTTATCTTCATCCACAAGGATAATATTATCAATCCCTTCTTCAACCCTAATCTTAATCGGATAACGATAAAAACCCGCTAACCGCAATAGGGGAAATAGGGTTAAAACTTTAACTTGTCCTTCTGATGCTTTATCTTCCATCAAATAGGGTCGAAAATCGTTGCGGATTTGAACAAGTTCTAATTTTTCTGCATCGCTGACGGTTTCCAAAGCTAAAAGCTCTGTAAATGAAACATCCTCAAGCTTTTCTTGAAAATGGAGATGACGTTGAACATCAGCAAGGGTTAGTTTACTCGTTTTGAGGGTAAGCATTGATTTAGCAAGCAGTACAGCACTGTTTCCATTGTAGCGGAAAATAGGTGTCTCGGCTGTTCTTGCTAACAAAATAAGCCAAAACAGAAACACCAATTTAAGAATAAAGTTGCTGCCTGGGGTGCGGATTGTTGATTTGGTTTTTTTAACAGAATTGGTAGCCTTCTAACGCACTTTACACTCGTCGGCGATCTACGATCAAGTTATTTTTGAACGAAAAGCACCCCAAGGTCATATTTCTTGTAGTTAGAGGTTTGATTGGGTTGGGGATGGTGGCATGGGATTGGAATGGGGAGAAGTGGGGTGGACTTAGGCTGAAACTCCTTCTCCCTGCTCCCTTCTCCCCTATAGTCTTAACGAGTAATTTAGATAGTCAACAGCTTACCAAATTTAGGTTACACTTCCTCTTGATGGGAAAGACTTTATCTTGAGAAAATAATTGGGCTAAATAGACCTGAATTTAGGGGGTATTTTCCAGAAAAGAATCACTATAATTAAATAAAAATGGTACGCTATTTTTTCCCGATCCATCCATGACTAAAACCCGGGGCATTTGCGCCCCACCTTCGCGCCAAGCTTCGATCGCTTCTTTCTGTAAAACTAATCCTCCCCCCTGTTCTTTTAAAGTTTCTGCTAATAGTCTTTGTGCCTCAGCTTTCCCTTTAGCGCGATTGATTTCTGCCTGGGCCTGTTGTTCTGCTTCTTGGGTGATATAAACGGCTCTTTGGGCGCGTTGTTCCGCGATTTGTTTATCTTCGACAGCCCGGGCAAATTCCGGAGAAAAATTCAAATCTACCACACTGGTATCTAAGACTAGAATACCATACTTTTCTAACCGAGTCGATAGGGCATTATCAAAGTCTTCTTTTAACTCACTGCGTCGAGTAATTGCCTCCTCTACTGTTCTTTTAGCGGCGGCAATTTTAAAGGATTCTTGGGTTTGAGGGGCGATAATTTTAGCAACAATATTTTGTAGGGTGCCTTGGGTTCTTCTAATTGCCACTACTTGGGTCGGATCGAGCCGAAAATTAATCGCAAAACTAGCGGATAAATCCTGTAAATCTTTAGTGGAACTTTGGGCAGGAACTTCAAATTTTTGCACCGTAACATCGTAGATATCGACACTAGAAACAAAGGGAGGTTTAAAGTGCAATCCCTCCAATAAAACCCCGTCCTTAGCCTTTCCTAACACACTTAAAACCCCCGCTTGTCCGGGGGTGATAATCACATAGGCATTAAAGGCCGCTAAAATGACAATAGTGGCCAATAATCCCCCAATCAGGGAAAGTAAATTAATAGCATCTTTCTGGTTCACAGTTTATACTCCTTGACGAGCGACTAAAGCGAGAATTTTTGTTGCGATCGCTTGATTGACAGGCATCACTGACAGACGATTTCCTGTCCTTACTAATAATAATTCATCGGCAGTAAAATTTTGTTTTAAAATTCCCAGGGGCAGCAGTTGGGGAAAAAGGCGATCAAACTCAACTTTAACCGTCCACCAGCGCGGGGAATCTGGAGAGGATTTAGAATCATAGTAGGGACTATCACGATCGAATTGTGTGGGATCGATCATATCAGTTTGCACCACTCGCATCAAGCCGACAATCCCCGGCGGGGTCGTATTAGAATGATAAAAAAAGGCCAAATCTCCCCGTTTCATCTGACGGAGAAAATTGCGCGCCTGATAATTTCGCACTCCCTCCCAAATAGTTTGACCATCTTTTTTTAAATCCCCGATACTATAGACATCGGGTTCCGATTTCATTAACCAGTAATTTAAATTCATCATTTATAGTTGTGATTAATTCACATAAGCTCAAAAATATTTTTAGCCGTTCCTGTCAGCCCTGTCACCATAGGGTTAAATATAATTCACTTTGACTGCTTTTGTAGTTCTACTCAAACAATTATTGGGAAGAATGTATCTAAAAATACCTTTGTTAGCGGCAATTTTTAAGGACTATGAGCGTTCAAGTCTAGCTATTCTTAGCAACCGTCAGTTTTTCCCTATAGCTAAAAATAATTTATTCTCGATTATTAAATCGATCAAATAAGCTGTAAAATAGGATACATTGCTCTAAAAATCTCTAGCCAATCCATAGATTATCGGTGTTCCAAGCCACTCGCCGCCGTTTAGCCTTATGGTACACTGTTGTCACTGCCATACTACTGCTTTTTCTCGCTACGGGAATGTATTTTTATGTGCGGCATACCCTAGTCGATCGCATTGATGATACCCTCAAACACATCATTGAGGTGGTAAATCGTTCCCTCGTGATCGAATCGATTCCCCCGAACCAAGGACGTTATCGCGTCGATCCCCTGGCAAGTTTTCCCAGTCAGGGTAAATCCGTGGAGGACGATCATATAGATTTGGAATGGTTCGATCCCCAAGGTAATCTAGTTTGGTCAACTCTGGCCGAATCTTTAGATATTCCCCTCCATCCCCACCGTCAGGGGGAAACTATTCGCTTATCCGATAATCGTCTGCTGCGACAAATAACCGAAAGGGTGGAAATCGATCATTATGTTTTGGGATATCTGCGGGTAAGTCATCCTTGGTTTGAGGTGACAAAACCGATTAGACAGCTATTATGGGATTTAATCGTCGGAATTTGCCTGATGATTGCTAGTGTTGCCTGGATTGGTTGGTTTTTGTCCGGTTTAGCCATTCAACCGGTAAAAGAGTCCTATCAGAGTTTAAAACAATTTACCGCCGATGCTTCCCATGAATTACGCAATCCGATCGCCACTATCCAAACTAACGTGCAAATGGCGATCGCTTATCCCCAAACTGGCGATCAACGCTTGCGGGTGATCGAGCGTTTAACGGAAAGATTGGGCAATTTAGTCAATGATCTGCTCTTTTTAGCCCGTTCTGATAGTGGCATCGTCCAACCGATCGAGCAAGCTGTACCTTTGGATGCTTTATTGATGGAAGTGGTGGAAGAACAGCGTTTAATCGCCGATAAGCAGGGAATTTCCCTCTCTTTGTCGATTGTGGAACCGGACCAAGAGGATTTTTCCTACAGCGATGAAATGTTTACTATGCAGGGAGATTGGGATCAATTAGCCCGTTTATTCACAAATTTAATTTCTAATGCCCTAAAACACGCTTTTTTGCCCGAATCTGAGCCTAAAAATGTGGCAGTGGAATTGGAAAAAAGTAAACGCGATCGACAATCGGTGTTACTGGTACGCATCAAAGATAACGGAATCGGGATTCCCGAGGCTGCTTTGTCCCATATTTTTGATCGCTTTTATCGTCTCGATCCCGCACGGCAAAATTCCGCCACTTCCGGGGGAACAGGATTAGGATTAGCGATCGCTTTAGCGATTACCCTCAGTCATCATGGACAAATTAGCGTCGAAAGTCAGATCGATCGAGGAACAATTTTCACCGTCACCCTACCAAAAAGCCATCAACGGGAGAAAAAAACCGAAAAGTCAGAAGCTTAACACCTCTGACTTCTTTTCATACCCCCAAGGGAATTCGAATCCCTGTCGCCTCCGTGAAAGGGAGGTGTCCTAGGCCACTAGACGATGGGGGCGTGGATTTCAGACCTTTTTAAATATAACAATAATCTTTCCGGGAGTCAAGGGTTTTGGCAAAAATTTTTTTTATCCCGCCCTTGCACAATAGGATAGTCTAAATGAAGATGTTATCGCCCAAAATCCATGGCTGCCGATCCCTATAAAAGCCGACTGTTCAACCTGATCAACCGTCGTTTGATCCGTCTGAAAGATAACCTCGGCCGCGTTTCCCGTCGCGGTCAAAATGCGATCGCTATTGCCCTGCAAATAGCCCTCTATCCCGTCTATTTGCTGGTACAATCCCTGCGGATGACGGCTAATCAATTGGGGAACAGTCTCCAGAAACAATTATCACCCCCTGGCAAAGAGGGGACGGATGCGATCGCGGAATTTCTCCAGAGCTTATCTGACCAAGAAACGGCATTTATTGGCATAGCAGCCGATCTAGAGGATCAAGCTTTAGTTTTCGTCACTAACGATCACCAGACTGTTAAAATCACCGATAATCAAACCCAAAGACAAATAGAAAAACAAATTAGGACGGCACTGGCTAACTACGCCCTCGAAAAACGGAGAATTAAGCGATTAAATCCTCAATATCCGCCTTTATTACCAAATTTTACCGACAAAAATCCTGTCTTGCCCCCGATCCGTTGGTTTTGGAACCTGCTACGCTGGGAACAACAGGGGCAAATAGCGATCGCCATAAATCTCTTCCAGGAATCCCATCTCGTCAAAACCCCGACACCACCCTCCTTACCACTGCCTAATTTCAATTCTCAAGCGATTTTAGAAGTTATTGACGAAAAATTAGCAATTTTCGAGGCTAAATTTCTCGCTATCTCCCCCGCAATCCCCAGCAGTGTTAGCCACACCTCTAACCTACCTTCCGATCTCGTTAACCAGTCCCCGACTATCGAGAAAAATTCCTCCTATCTCTGGCGACTTTATTGGTTAATTTATGCGGCGATCGAGCATTTCTGGGCAAAAGAGAAGAATAATTTAGAATATAGTGCTGATTCACCCGCTTTATCGGCAAAATATCCCCTAAGTCTTCCTAATTCTCTGCTGATCAGCTTCAAGCAACGTCTCCAGGATTGGCTAGAAAAACAAACCCAAGCGGATCCCTTCACGATCGGCAAACTCATCCAAGCGGCGATCGATCACTTTTTTTCCTCTCGCCAATCCCTGACATTTTCCGCCATCAGCGAGCAACCTTGGCTAGAATCCGCCGATATATTGGCTATTTCTCCCCAAGACTCCGAAAAACCCCGCCTTAACCCCGCTTATCCCCTTCCCCAGTCCCCAGGCACACCAGCCGAGCCTCATAGCACAAAAAAAGCTTTTAGTCAAGAAAAACAAAATAAATCTTTACAAAAAATCCCCCCGGCCGCCGCTGAAATTACTCCTGGAGAATCCCCCCCCGCAACCCAATTAGATCCCCGCTACGCTAGGGAGATAATTCAACCAATTAACGAAGAATGGTTAGAAACCGAATCAACCCCCGTCGGCTACGTTAAACACCCCTTAGAACGGATTTTAGAGGGATTAGATGCGATTATTTTATGGGTAGAGGAATTGGTTATTAAAATTTGGCGTTGGTTGCGGTACAATCGACGCATTTCTAAATTACTCAAACGCAAACGCTAAATCGATCGGTTTTGGGTATAGTCGATCGGGTAGTCTTTCTGTTGTGAGAAAATTGAGACTATCTTGAGGGACTTACCTCTATCAATCTTAGGCATTTCAGCAGTTAAGGTCATGGCCATAATCTGAAATTACCGAAATTTATCGACAAAAATAAGCTAAACTAACGGCAAAGATAATAGGTTTTAATTTTTTTCATCGGGATTACTTTATGGACGGTATCTGTACCCTAGCTAACGATCGCATTTACGATCAATTAGTCGCCCTACTCAACAGCATCGAGGTAAATGGGGGAAAAGCTCTTCCTGTTTGTGTCTATCCCTACGATGACAACATCGAACGGATCAGAGCGGAAATTGCTCAACGTCCTAACGTACAGTTATTTGATAATCAGGAAATTATCGAACGCTGGGAAAATTTCGCCAAGTCGATTTGGGATAGCCACCCGCAAGCCCGCAAACGTTGGTTGAAATCGGGTTGCACTGACCGATATTATCGTATGGGAATGCACCACCGTTTTATTGCTTTTGATAGTCCCTTCGAGCGTTTTATCTACATGGATGGGGACACCTTGCTACTCGATGCCATTGATAAAATCTTCGCTATCCTAGATAGGCACGATTGTGTTGTTTATGACTTTCAGCATAAAGATCCCACTCATGTCTACGAAGTTTCTCAACCAAAATTATTCGAGGTTTTTTCCCGTGATCGTATCGAAAAGGAGATTTTTTGTGCAGGTTTCTACGCTTCTAAAACTGGTTTATTCGATGAAAATCAGCGAGATTGGCTCATAGAACAATTGCGAGCAGGAGAAGCGGAAATTCTCTATCCGATGGCTCCCGATCAAACTATTGTCAATTATATGATGATGCGCTCAAATTTTTCTATATATAATCTAGCTCTTCAATTGCCTAAAGAAGAACGCACCGGCTGCTGTGTCA
Source organism: Microcystis sp. M179S2 (assembly GCF_020245805.1). NCBI lineage: Bacteria > Bacillati > Cyanobacteriota > Cyanophyceae > Chroococcales > Microcystaceae > Microcystis > Microcystis sp. M179S2. The sequence goes on from NZ_JADBUE010000140.1 coordinate 21,195, forward strand.
CCTCTCCCCATTTTCAGGCTTTAGATAATATTCTTTATGATCAGGGCAACCGCTTGACATACCTTCACTACATTGGTTTATCTTCCTCTCTGTTCACTCGACTTTGTAGCGGTGAAAATCTCGATTTTCCCTATCGAGATATTTTCTTACACTATCGTTATCTCTACGAACCTAGTCAACGTCCTATATTTACCGATAGTCCCAAACCCTATCAACCACCTACCCCAACCTTTTGGCAAAAAGTAACCAGAAAACTCGGCTTAGTAAAATAATAATTAGGAGTGAATAATCAGTTTTCAGGTTATTAAAGACTTGTTATTTATTGCCCCTTTTGCCTATTGCCTATTGCCTTTTGCCTGTCCTGATATGTAGCCTATACTCAACGGATTTAGTATGACTATCCCTTTTGAAGGACTAATCTTCTCAGCATGGATAATTGAGCGGTAAATCTCTTGTATAAGAAGAGTCCAGGCGAAAAAAACCCAAAAAGTAGCGGAATGTATAGCGCGCCACTACATCTCAGAAAAAACCCCTTACAATAGAGACAAAAGTGATCGGAGATCAATGGGGGTGAACGTCATGTTAGTGATTTTAACCGACGAACACATTCTCGATACGGGTTCTGTCTGTCAGGGCTGTCTTTTAGCCAACCAGCAGGGACAACCCCGGTGGCGAGAGGGTAAACTAGGCTGTGGTCACTCCTTAGGCAAAGGGGGCAGCCAACAGCCCAATCTCTACGAGTGTCAGATGGGCTTTACAATTGCTAATATTGAAGGCTAATCAGACCAGCTAAAAGATCAACCTAGAGTTGAGTTAGGGGGATTTTCTTGGGACTCGGAGGAGAGAATCAAGGCCATTATTAATCCCCAATTCAGTTTAGATACAATGACAATAATGGCTGAGGGTTTCGTAGCATCGATCGTAGGCTTTTTGGGCTTGGGTTAAAACAGCGTCGGAAATTTCTATATCTAATTTTCTGGCTTGTTTAATAATTTTACCCGCTTTGATATTCTCGGAAGAATCTCCTATACCGCGGCTGCCAGTGGTTTTTAAAACTCGATATTCTTCAGAAAATCCCGTTTTAGTATCGAGATGACTCTGTAAACTATTAAAGACCAATTGACTTTGGTTTAATACCTGATCGTGGGTGATAAATAAACTCTTTTCTTTGCTGTTAATTAATCGAGCATAACTTTCTAAGGTGGCTAAACGACCGGTATAATAACCCAGGGCGTGCTGCTCGTTTTGATGGGGTTTAAGATCTAGAATACTAGCTAAAGTGCGCTGCGGTTCTCGTAGTAAAAATATGGTCTTAACCGGATCAGATTGCAAAAAACTATGATCTAAAAACTTCTGATCATGAAGAACTTTATCTAAAATATATTTATGATTCATGTTTAAATCTTTCAAACGCCAGTAGAGTTGAAACATTAAAGTTTTAAAATCCTGTTCACTCTCATAAACCAGATGAGTTTCGCCAAAACCGATAATTTCAGGATTAGAATTGAGGATATGGGTCAATAAAGACGAACCCGATCGCATATGGCTAAGAATAAATAAAACCTGATAGGGTTGGGGACGAAAGAGAATTTTATAGGGGTCTTTGGGTGTATCAATGCGTACCTGAAAATACTTATAAGTTAAACGATGGGTTAAACCCTGCCAAGATTGGGGTAAGCGATCGAGGGCTATAGTCATAGGTTAATAAGGAATTGTGTCAACTTGTCGCTAAGATTCCCCTATAATGTATCCCATTTAAGACCCAAACAAAAGTGAGGTTTATACAAAATGGGATTGCCAAGTTGTTCGCTCTGGTTTTTTACGGCGCGAACCGATGTCTGGTTTATGATGAACACTATTCCCCATCTAGTCAAAATGAGTCAGTTTCCCTTCGATGAAAAGGTACTCGCTATTGACACGGCCCCTTTAAGCGGGGAAAAGGTTAATCGCCCCGGACTGGGTACAATGGAGGAGTTAAGAGCCTGTGGTGAAAAATTAGTTAAAGATGGCATAATCGATCGCCTAGTGGATTTTAACTACGATCCCAGCTATCGTCAGCGCATCTATCAAAAGCATTTCGGCAGTCCCCTCCGTTCCACCCATAACTACAAAGGTTATCCGATTTTCGGCTCGATCTTCAAAATCGAGTCATGTCGCAGCGATTATATGGTCCATTATGACAGCGACATGATGCTCTACCAAGAACCGGATTACAGTTGGATCCGCGAAGGGATCGAGTTAATGGAAACCCATCCAGAAATGATGTTTGTGCGTCCTTTGTCCGGTCCGCCGCGGCCCGATGGTACGATTTATTCTCAGCATCCCTGCACGAAAAATCCCGACGGATTCTATCAATTTAAATTTTTTGGTAGTCGTGCCTATCTACTTAATTGTCGTCGCTACGATCGCCTTTTACCGATCACCCCCCTCTGGCGCTCTTATAAAAATACCTTTCTCGATCATTTACCCGATGGTTTAAAAGCTTGGGGCAATATTTTGACTGGGAAAGGAAAACTCGACTCTTGGGAAATTATGGTTTCTCGCTCCCTAGAACAAAGCAACTACTATCGCGCCACTCTCACCAATGCCAAGGGTTGGACTTTGCACCCCAACGAGCGCTCTGCCGCTTTTAGGCAAGCTTGGCCGACTATTATCGAAAAAATCGAAGCGGGTATTTACCCACCGCCCCAAGCTGGTTATTATGACCTGATCCCGGAATTATGGTATTAAAAAAGCGTTAGTTCTCTAGATTTGAGGTGAGGTGGTACTTAGAGATTGCTGGTGGGGCGATATTTTTGTTTGAATTAGAGAAGATAGGAGATGAAACAACCCAAAAGAAAACCCAACCACCGCCGGAGATTGGGTTGTCTGGTTATCAATTGATTTTAAGGGGCCAAAGCGTTACCGCGCAGGAGAGAACCGATAGTTTTAGCAGTAATCTTCATCTGTACGAGAGGATTAGCGGGAACAACGGTTTTATAGAGATAACTGTCAAAAGTCATCTTCTGTACGTCCTTTTGGGAATTGCCTTGGGAGTGATCGGCAAGCTAGGTCAGAACAGGATTGAAGGGGTTGACATTTTATTTAGGTACGCTATATTCTAAAAACAATTGGCTCTCCCAAGTTTAGTGGGTAAAATGTATTCTAAAATACAGTCTTGCGGGCGAGTGAGTGGAACGAACCACAGAGACACAAAGGACACAAAGATTGATAGCTACTATATAAGTTAAACTTATCACACAAGGAATAAGAGAGCCAACAATTTCATAGGACTATAATATGAAAAACAGTACAAATGATATCACATACGAACAATTAACATCCCAAGAAACTGAATTGCAAGAAGAAGAAGAAGAAGAAGAAGAAGAAGAAGAAGAAGAAGAAGAAGAAAGTTCAGACTTCTTCGATCCAACCAAAATCAGAATTACGACCAAACAAATAACCATGGATCTTTTGATCAAAAGAATTGAATATAAAGAAATTAACTTAAATCCTGATTTTCAACGTAACGCTAACATCTGGACTGATAAGGCTAAAAGCAGATTAATCGAATCTCTGTTAATACGAATTCCTCTGCCAGCATTTTATATGGATGCAACCGAGGAAGACGAATGGCTAATTATAGATGGATTGCAAAGACTGAGTACATTTAAAAGCTTTATTCTTGATGAGAAGCTTGTCTTAAAAGACCTAGAATTTTTAAAGGAATTAGAAAAGAACAAGTATTCAGATTTATCTCGTAACTATAAACGCAGAATAAATGAAGCAGAGTTTATTGTGTATTTAATTGAACCTGGTACACCACCTAAAGTTAAGTATAACATTTTTAGAAGAATTAATACTGGGGGATTACCTCTCAATTTACAAGAATTTCGTCAAGCGATAAATCCAGGTCAAGCCATAAAAATTCTCAAGGAATTAGCAAACATTCCAGAATTCCAAAAATTGACAAGTTTTAGTCAAAAAAGAAAGAATCGCATGGTCGATCATGAATTTATCTTAGGATTTATTGCTTTTACTTTAATAAGCTACAATTGCTATTCGTCTGATAAAGGTCGGGATGATTTTTTAGATCAAGCAATGAAAAAGCTAAACAAAATAGATGAAAATCGAGTACAAGAAATCAAAAATAAGTTTATTTTTGCCATGAAAGCGGCAAATAATATTTTTGGAGAAGATGCTTTCCGTAAAATCCGTAAAATCACAGAAGATGGAAAAAGAAAATATCCTATCAATAAAGCTCTTTTTGAAAGTTGGTCAGTTACCCTGAGTGGTTTAAGTGAACAAGAACTTGAAACATTAACTGAGAGAAAGGAGAACGTCAAGGAAGTTTTTATTAAAAAAATGGAAGATGATAGTAATTTTCTCGAATCTGTTTCTCAAGCAGCCACTAAAGTTCCCTATAGATTTGATACAATTAAAGAAATAATAAAAGAGGTGTTATCATGTTAGAATCATTAGTGTTAAAAAATTTTAAGATTTTTGAAAATCAATCTTTTGATTTAAAACCGCTAACTTTGCTCTCAGGATTAAATAGTAGTGGCAAATCCACTTTGCTACAATCCTTATTATTACTTCGCCAGTCCTATAAGCAGGATTTATTACCAAAGGAAGGATTAGCATTAAATGGTGATTTAGTTCGTATTGGAACAGCTAAAGACGCTCTCTTTGAAGGTGCAAAAGAAGATTCAATTACTTTTGAAATTACCAGCGCAGATCATGGTAAAAGTTCATGGATTTTTGAATATGATCCTAATTCTGATGTTCTTCAACTATCTCCCCTGTCCCAAGATACTATTCCTCAAGAAATTTACCGATCCAATCTTTTTACTGATAAATTTTACTATCTACGAGCAGAAAGAATGTCTCCAAGTCCACATTTTGAAATTTCAGAATTTCAAGTCAAACAGCATAAACAGCTTGGAAGTAAGGGAGAATTTACAGCACATTTTCTTTCTATCTACGAAGAAGAGAAAATTAGAGATTCAAAATTAGAACATCCTCAAGCAATTTCTACGAGTTTTAAAAATCAAGTGGAAGCTTGGATTGGAGAAATTAGCCCTGGAACTAGAATCATAATCTCATCTCATCCAGAAATGGATTTAGTGGGTTTACAATACTCTTACGGACTGAGTAATCCTTATCGTCCTACAAATACTGGGTTTGGTATTACATATATACTACCTATTGTTGTGGCTTTATTATCATCTGTTACAGATACGTTAATTTTATTAGAAAATCCTGAAGCACATCTTCATCCAAAAGGACAATCTAAGATAGGAGAACTGTTAGCATTAGCGGCAAGCTGTGGGGTACAAATTATAGTAGAAACTCATAGTGATCATGTCTTAAATGGTATTCGTCGAGCGGTAAAAAATAAGAAAATTGATGCTCAAGATGTACGAATTCATTATTTTCAAAGATATTTGAAACAAGGACAAGCTGTATCAGAAGTTATTTCACCCATTCTTTATCAAGACGGAGGAATTGATCAGTGGCCTGATGGATTTTTTGATCAAGTGGAAAAAGATTTAATGGAGTTGCTTTAAAATGAAGTTTTTGATTAATGAACTTTCTTTTACTGGGCAAGCTAAAAACGACAATGAGGCTTACGAACTGCTCAAAAACTTATATGATATCATCCAAGAAGTAAAACCTATACAGAACAATTATCCTATCCAGACTCATAGTAGTTTATCTCAACAAAAAATATTATCTAATCTTACTATTCATCAATGGATTTGCCAAAAAATATCTGAACTTCCCCCGTATAAATATACTAGCTATGGCTCAAAGTCTTACAGAGCCTGAGTTAAAGCAATGTAATACTAATAAACTACTGGGTACAAACTCCTGAAATCTTTACGCAGACAGGGTTTG
>NZ_JADBUE010000141.1:0-81879 GCF_020245805.1 Microcystis sp. M179S2
ACTGGGGGAATGGGGGAATGGGGAAATGGGGAAATGGGGAAATGGGGAAATGGGGGAATGGGGAATTTCAACTAAAACCCTAAAACCCTAAAACCCCAAAACCCCAAAACCCTAAAACCCTAAAACCCTAAAACCCTAAAACCCTAACACCCCAAAACCCTAACACCCACCCGACTCCCGACAAAGAAAAAAAAATCCTGGAGGATATAACCATGAACGAGAATCAAAGGAAAAAAATCGGCATTCTGACCAGTGGTGGCGATTGCCCGGGGTTAAATGCGGTAATTCGTGCCGTGGTGAAATCATCAAAACTCAAGGGTTGGGATGTGTACGGCATTCCCTACGGGACCGACGGTTTTATGCAGATTGCCGAGGGGAAATATCACCCCCAAGATTTGATCCTGACTCAGCATGGCTATAACCTACCCGGGGTCTTGAAAGGATTAGACGTTTTGCAGTTTCTTAGTGGTAGTGTCTTGGGTTCTTTGAGCAAAGGACATCCCGAAAACCCAGAAATTGCTGCGAAAATCCTGCAAGGATACGAAATGCTGGGATTAGATGCCCTGATCGTCGTCGGGGGCGATGGGAGCATCGATATCATCTACGATCTCGCCCAGAAAGGCAATTGGAATATTATCGCGGTTCCCAAAACCATCGATAATGACGTTCCCTATACGGAATGGGCAGTCGGTTTTACCACTGCCGTCGATATCGTCACCCAAGCTTTGTATGATCTCACCTTTACCGCCGCTAGTCACGAAAGGGTGATGATTGTGCAGGTGATGGGTAGAGATGCCGGTCATCTAGCTCTTCATGCCGGAATTGCCGGGGGGGCCGATGCGATTTTTATTCCCGAATTAACCCCGGCTCTCACTCCCGAAATTATCGACGGTTGTTGTCGTCATTTGGCAGAATTACGCGCTCAAGGTCGTAAATTCGCTCTCATTGTGATTTCTGAGGGTGTTAAGAACGAAAATAACCAAAAAGAGAAGTATATTGCCGATTATTTAGAAAAATTAATATTTGACAAAACTCGTTCTTTGTGCGTTACCGATCCCGTCTTCTGTTATCTCAATTCCATGGATGTGCGGGCCATGTCTTTGGGACACCTGCAAAGAAGTCGTCCTCCTTTGGCCATGGATCGACTGTTAGCCACGGCTTTCGGCATTAAGTCCGTAGAATTAATCGAACAGGGAAAACTCGATCGCGTGGTGATTTGGCGCGGGGGACAAGTGCGTAGTTTGCCCCTGAAACCAGTGATCAAAATTATCAAACAATGTCATCAAGAGCATCGCTGTGCCTATCCCGTGGATCCTGAGGGTTTTATCGTCAAAACAGCCCGTTCTTTGGGAATTTATCTAGGGGAAAATCCCACGACCACGACCGAGACGGCAGTAGTTCCGCAAGCTGTGGAGGCGTTGGTTTAGTGATAATAAAGCGAGAAGGGTTGCTAATACTTTCTCGCTTTTTTAATTGGTTAAGATATTTAATTCTGCTAATTTTACTTGCAATAATTTACTGTATTTTATGGCTTTTCTCAGTAATCTGTCATCGGTGGTTAACAATACGTCTATTCTAGCATATTCAGCGCAAGCGATATGAAAAGAATCATAAAGATCAAATCCTAAATATATAACCAATACTGTTTAACTGTTGTCCCATTCTTCATCACTAATACCCGCTTGTTTGAGAATTTCCTTAACTAAATCTATAGAGATTTCTTGATTTCCATGAGGGTTAGGGATGCGAATTTTATGTTGACCCTTTTTCATAAATTGATGTTTACTACCAGAAAAAGGTCCTGTGTAACCTAAAGCTTTCAATTTTCTGATTAATTTTCTGCGAGAAATTGCTGATGGCATAACTAAACTTCTGCAACTGTTGTAACTTTAATTTCTAATCCATCTATGATAGGTAAAGGGTCGCCATCTTGTAATTTTAAAATGATCCATTCTTCTAGAACTTCTAGTAAGTCTTGACGGCATTCTTCAACGGTCAATCCATTTCCCCAAACGCCTTGAAAGCCTTCTATTTCAGCAAACCAAGTACCGTCATTTAGCCTTTTGTATTGTGCTTTTTGTAAAGCTTTTTCACAATAATTGAGTAAGATCATTTTCTTCTCTAAATCTCCATAATATGTAACTATATTATCACTTCTCCTCACCAATCCCATCACACAAACCCCTATCCTCCTCCTTAACACCAGAATTAGGATTCTGCAAATAAACCCGCACCCAATCGCAACTACGCCCCATTAAAGCGTTTAAGTCCTGCATTGTCCTACAATCTTTCTGTATTGTCCTACAACTCTTCTGCATCGCCCTATAATCCTTCTGTATCCTCACAAAGAAGTCTAAACCAAGATTAACGGGATTTTAGGATTAACTGGATTATTTACTTGGAAACTCCTGACAATCTTTTAAGATTGAGCATCCTGAAAATCCTCTAATCCTCAAAATCCTGATACTGACGATTTACCCCCAATCCCATCACACAAATGCCTATCCTCCTCCCTGACACCAGAATTAGGATTGTGCAAATAAACCCGCACCCAATCGCAACTACGTTCCATTAAAGCATCTAAATCCCAGCCATTGTTTCCATTCCAGAGTTTGATAGTGTTGTCAGCACTACCGCTCACCAATGTCTTGCCGTCGGGACTAAAATTAACGCTATTGACGTTGTCATCATGCCCCTTAAGGGTGCGGATTTCTTGGCCTGTTGACCCATTCCAGAGTTTGATAGTCTTGTTATCACTACCGCTCACCAATGTCTTGCCGTCGGGGCTAAAATTAACGCTTGTGACCCAGTTATCATGCCCCTTGAGGGTGCGGATTTCTTGGCCTGTTTCTACATTCCAGAGTTTGATAGTCTTGTCATCACTACCGCTCACCAATGTCTTGCCGTCGGGGCTAAAATTAACGCTTGTGACACGGTAATCATGCCCCTTGAGGGTGCGGATTTCTTTGCCTGTTTCTACATTCCAGAGTTTGATAGTCTTGTCATCACTACCGCTCACCAAAGTCTTGCCGTCGGAGCTAAAATTAACGCTATTGACAGGCTCATCATGCCCATGGAGGGTGCGGATTTCTTGGCCTGTTTCTACATTCCAGAGTTTGATAGTCCCGTCCCAACTACCGCTCACCAAAGTCTTGCCGTCGTGACTAAAATTAACGCTTATGACATTGCCATGATGCCCCTTGAGGGTGCGGATTTCTTGGCCTGTTTCTACATTCCAGAGTTTGATAGTCTTGTCCCAACTACCGCTCACCAAAGTCTTGCCGTCGGGACTAAAATTAACGCTTAAGACATAGCTATCATGCCCCTTGAGGGTGCGGATTTCTTGGCCTGTTTCTACATTCCAGAGTTTGATAGTCTTGTCAGCACTACCGCTCACCAAAGTCTTGCCGTCGGGACTAAAATTAACGCTATTGACCCAGTTATCATGCCCCTTGAGGGTGCGGATTTCTTGGCCTGTTTCTACATTCCAGAGTTTGATAGTCTTGTCCCAACTACCGCTCACCAAAGTCTTGCCATCGGGACTAAAATTAACGCTTGTGACATCTCTATCATGCCCATCTAAGCGATTGCGTTCACTTTTGCGGTTGAGAAGTTCCTGTAAGGCATTAGTCACCTCCTTGTTGTACGTCTGCTGCTTTTGTAGAATTTTTCCCGCTTTAATCGCTTCGACGAAAGCCTCCAAGTTTTTATGTTCATTCAATAGAGATAAGGAATATCTACCAAGAGACTCAGCTTGATTAAATTCGGCTTCTTTTGTCTTATTCCAAGCCATCAAACCCAAACTACTACTAACCACCACCGCCACCAAGGAACCCGCCGCAATCCTTCTCGCTGTTCTAATTTTTTCATTTTTTTGACGTTCAGCTTGACTAATACTCGCCTTAATAAACTCAATCGCCACAGGATCTAAATTAGGCAGAGAATTATTCTTTTGAAACTCAACAATTTTGGCTAACTTAGAACCGCCCCAAAGCTCACTACTCGCTTTTACTGCATCTTGCTTCTGTAAATCATCCCACTGTTTAGCATCAGCATATAAACGACTTCTCAGAACAATTATCTCCTCTTTTTCTCGAATTAAATCCTGTAACACTTTCCAAGAACGTAATAACGCCTCATGTGCCACCTCAACCGTTGCTTTCCCGTCTTCTCCCTTACTCACCAAAAGACGATTATCTATCAATTGATAGAGAACCTCCCTTTGCATTTCCTCCTGTTCAAAACTCGATTTATCCGCCCTTCTGCTAACCGCTTTTTCCCCTTCTAAACTAATTAACTCTAGAAAAATTTCCTCTGCTGCTTTCCGTTGCTGTTCATCAAATTTACTATAAATTTTATCCGCTTGTTTTTCTAGCGCACCCGTTACCCCACCAATCTCTTGATAAATCTTAATATTTAAAACCCGCTCTTGAATATGATCTTTTTGCCACAATAAATCTAACGTATATTGTAACAGAGGTAAAGAGCCAGCCTGTTCATAAAAATCGGCAATAATTTGATTAATTAATCCCTTTTCAAAGATTACCCCATTTCTCGCCGCCGGTTCAGCAATAGCTAATCTTAACTCACTTTCGTCCATATCCGTTAACATCTTGCTATACTGATCATGGATTTTTCCTAAACTGGGATAAGGACTTAATTTATCTAAAAAATCCGCCCTCATTGTCATTACAATTTTAACTAAACTATCATTCTTTTCAATTAATTTAATCAAACTTTTAATGAAAATATCTCTTTCCGTCTTCGGTGTACGAGTAAATAATTCCTCAAATTGGTCAATAAAAATAAACCATAAATCAGAATTATTTTTTAATCCTTCAACCACCTTAATTAAAGTATCTTCCTGAACAGATTGTGCTAATTTTGCTTGGTATTGTTTATATCTATTTGCCAAAAGACAACCATAAAAAGACTCAAAGGGATTAACATCAGGAACAAAAGTTAAATTAACCAATCTATTTGCGCCAAAATCATCCTTTAACTTAGGAATTAAACCCGCTTGCACGAGAGAAGACTTACCACTTCCCGACGCACCTAAAAGCAATAAAACATTCTTTTGCTTTAAATAATCAGTTAACTCAATAATCCAATTATCTCTTCCAAAAAACCTATCCTTATCATCTACTTCAAACTTCCTTAAACCCAAATAAGGTGAACCCGTAATTAAAGTTTGAGCCTGAATCTCAACTCCTGACTTTTGGGTGATAATATATTGATTGATTACACCCCCACTAATATCACCTGCAATTCCCTTAAATTCACCATCACCAATAAGACCTTTAACATCACCCCCTATTTCTAAATAATAACTTTTATCAGTCATTTTTGCTACCCCAAAATTATTCTTTTAAAGTTAACTTTAAATTGCAGTTTTAGAATTAGCACTCTTTAAGGACTTCCTACTAAACCAAACAATTTAGCCAAACCGCCTAAAATCGTTACAATTAAAGCAACTAAAATCCCTCGACTGACAAACTCTTGATTCTCTAAGCGCTTTTCCACGCCATCATTTTTTCCCTCTAGACGCTTCTCAATACCATCAATTTTTCCCTCTAGACGCTTCTCAATACCATCGATTTTTTCCTCCAGACGCTTCTCGACACCATCAATTTTTTCCTCCAGACGCTTCTCGACACCATCAATTTTTCCCTCCAGACGCTTAATTTCACCTTTAACTTCACTAAGTTCAATCTTAATATCAGTAACATCTTTTTGAAGATTGTCTAACTTTTGATTGATTTGAATTAGAAAATCTTTAAGTTCTACCTCAACAGTAATTGACATAAATTTCCCTCCTAAATAATCCTCAACTAATTAATGTTCTGACTAATATCTCCACCACTAATTTCTCCTGCAATTCCCTTAAAAGTACCATCTACCACCATTCCCTTAATATCACCACCAACATTAATATTACACTTACCTGCGGCAAATTCTTCAGGTTTTAATTGCTTGAGTAATGCTTCTGCTGTCTTAATAACCTCTGCATCTCTATCAATTTTTGCTTCAAGTAACTCTTCTTTGAGCAGTGTTTTTACCCCCTCTGAATCTGGTTTTTTCTCATGTTTATCGACGATATCACTATCATCTGTTTTCCCTTTTTCTGCAAATTTCTTCTTAATCAACGCTTTTAAACCCTCATAAGCATCCTTAACCGCTGTTCCTGCCGTATCCTTAGCAGCAGCAACCGCACCAGCAGCCAACGCAGCGAGAATTAGAGAAATTGGTTCCATTGCCTGAGACTCCAAATTAGATATTGCTGACTCAATTTTAGATCAAAGCAAAGTATCTGACGCGATTATGGCGCAGGTATTGGGCGCAAATGGCTTGCTCGTCGGGGTTGTTGGCTACTACTGCAAGCTGGACGTAGGTGGGATAGTAGCGACAGAAGGTGTAAATCCCACCGTCATCGATGCCCTGCTTGTTCGGTAAAAATCTTTCGCACTGAGGGATGATTGCGACGGGATAGCCGAAAATCTGGACAAAACTGGGAGTAGCAGTCCTCTAGATGCGCCCAATCAAGCGCACACTCAGATGAAAATTGCTCAAATTCACTTTAACCTAGATTTGTAGAAGTTGGATTAAATTATCTCAAGGGAACAAAACCAGCTTTTTCAATTAATTCCTGTCCTTGATCGGTTAATAATAAATCAGCGTAAGCTTCCCCCGCTTGTTCGTCTAATTGACCATTTTGTTTGATAATAACAAAAAGACGACGGGTGATCGGGTATTCTCCCTTTTGAAAAGCTAATTCATTCAGTTGATTACGCTTCTGGGGACATTGGGAAGACGGGATCGAAGGTTCTTGATAGGGGGCAACTAACTTATTTTCGCTTTTACCGAGGGGTAAAGTTTTAATTCCACACTGGGGAACTACTTCCGGTGCAGAAGCATAGTAAATTCCTCCTAAATTTTGGGAAACTTTTCTGAGAGCGGGAGTTGTACTATAAACGTACTGAGTATTATTTCCAAAATCGGCTTTTTCTAAAACCTGATCGATAAAAAATTCCACGGTTCCCCCATCTTCCTTGCGTCGGGAATAGGGAATAATGGCTAAATTAGGCCCGCCCACTTGCCGCCAATTGCGAATTTTTCCTGTATAAATATCTTTTAACTGGGTAATTGTTAGACCGGAAACCGGTAAATCGGGATGAACTGCGATCGCAATTCCATCGATAGCCACGGGAACCTCTTTTAAGGTCAATCCCCGTTGTTGAGCGCGTTGTATTTCCTCATCTTTGAGCGATCGAGATGCTTGGGAAAAAGCCAATTGATTCTCGATTAACATCCGAATACCGCTGCCGGTGCCGGGGGTTCCCGCAGTGGGATCGGTATAGACGAGGCGAAATTTCGGCCAGACTTGCTGGATAATAAAGTCCACTTCCTTGCGAATCGGGGCCCAAGTGGTACTTCCCCCGTAGTTAAATAATCCTTCCGGGACATTTTTAACCGCAGCTAACGTTTCGGAAATTTGATTATTCGAGGAGGAAGAAGAATTAGATCGATCATTGAGATTGGGAAAGGTTTTGTTGAGCAACCACCAAGCAATTCCTCCTAAAAGTGTCGATGTCACCATAACCGTCAACAGCAGCGGAAGAATTTCATTTTTCTGGGACATAAAATCAGGATCACGATTCGGACTACTTTAATGATAATCCCAGCTTTTTTTAATGACACTAACTTTTACAATTCTTTCGGGTTGTGCCAAGGGTTAAGGAGCAACCATAGAGACACGAACAACAGAAAGCAGAGCGCAGAACACCTTCCAACAGCAAAAAACTTGAACAACAAAAACTAGAACAGCAAGGGATGGGGTTGCTCCCATCCCCAAACTAGACAATTATGCTATTCTTTTTTATACATCACCTCCACCACGGTATGTACGTTACCTCTGGGATGAAAATCCCCCTTAACTTTCATCTGCAAGGGTTCGCAAGCGGCCACCAAATCATCTAAAATTTGGTTAATTGCTTCTTCGTGGGAAATATAACGATCGCGATAACTATTAATATAAAGTTTAATCGCCTTTAATTCCATCACCTTTTGATCGGGAACGTAGCTAAGATAAATAGTGGCAAAATCGGGATAACCGGAAAAGGGACACTTACAGGTATATTCCGGCAGAGTGATCTGAATATCGTAATTTCTGCCAGGGCGTGGATTGGGGAAAGTAATTAATGTTCCTTCGGCAATTTCTCTTTCCCCGTACTTAACTTCAATTTTTTCGGAAGACTGAACCATGTTTTTTCCTAACTAGACAATGTTTCCTATCATAGCTGGAATATTCTCTCAAGAGGCGTTACCGAATCAACAGATGAATAGTAACTCCTGCATCCTATTGACAAATTAGCTTAGTCCAGGGTTGAAAGAATGCCGAGAAGACAATGCAGACTTAAAATCAGCCAAGTCGAATTTTCAGGTAAAAAATGCTCTATGATTAACTCTAAAGATACTGTAAAACTGGTTTCATGCTCTCCGAGATTAAAAACATAGCCGAGAGTCTCGCACCCCGATTAGTGGAGATTCGCCGCCACATTCACGCGAATCCAGAGTTAAGTGGGCAAGAATATCAAACGGCCGCCTATATTGCCGGGGTTTTGTCTTCCTGTGGTCTATCGGTGCAGGAAGCGGTGGGAAAAACGGGAGTTAAGGGAGAATTGGCGGGAAAAGGCAGTGATCGAAGGATTTTAGCCATCCGCGCCGATATGGATGCCCTACCGATCCAAGAAAGAACCGATTTAGACTTTGCTTCCCGCAAACCGGGGATTATGCACGCCTGCGGTCACGATGTTCATGCTACCGTCGGTTTAGGGGTGGCGATGGTGCTTTCCCGTCTCTCGGAACCTTTGGGGGGAAAAATACGCTTTCTCTTTCAACCAGCAGAGGAAATCGCCCAGGGGGCCAATTGGATGATCCGGGAGGGGGTGATGCGGGATGTCAGCGCCGTTTTGGGGCTGCACGTTTTCCCCTCGATTCCGGCCCGATCGATCGGAGTTCGTTACGGGGCCTTAACTGCAGCTGCCGACGATCTGGAGATTTTTATTCAAGGGGAATCCGGCCACGGGGCCCGGCCCCACGAGGCGATCGATGCTATCTGGATCGCTTCGCAAGTAATCACCACTTTACAACAGGCAATTAGTCGGACTCAAAACCCTTTGCGTCCCATTGTCCTCACCATCGGGCAGATTAGCGGTGGTCGCGCCCCCAATGTCATCGCCGATCAGGTACGCATGGCGGGAACCGTGCGATCGCTGCACCCAGAAACCCACGCCCATCTCCCGGAATGGATCGAGAGTTTGGTCACGAATGTCTGTAGCACATATAACGCTAAATGTCAAGTAAATTATCGCCGGGGCGTGCCATCGGTACAAAATGACCAATTTTTAACCCGGTTAGTCGAAGAAGCTGGTTTAGAAGCTTGGGGACAGGATCGGGTTTTAATTCTCTCGGAACCCTCCATGGGGGCCGAGGATTTTTCCCTTTATTTGCAACAGGCCCCGGGGACAATGTTCCGTCTGGGAGTGGGTTCTCCTCACCTCCTCAATCCCCCCCTTCACCATCCGGAATTTTTAGTGGATGAGTCGGCAATTCTCACGGGAGTGATTACTTTAGCCTACGCGGCCTATAAATATTGGCAACGGCCAGATTAAACCGGTTTTTCAAGATAATTTTATGGAAATTTGGCAAGATTTAGAACGTAGGTTGGGTTGAAGCATGAAACCCAACACCCGCATAGTTTACGCTACCGCTAACCCATCCTACAAATAATTGTGCCTCCCTACTTAAACCGGTTTTTCAAGATAATTTTATGGAAATTTGGGAAGATTTAGCTATTATAGCTTGGACGGAATTGCTGCTGGATAATTATGAACGATTAATCGGGCGATCGCTTTTACCCCGGATCGGTACTGGCAAAGAACAGAGTAAAATGCTCTTTTATGCCCCTTTTGTGCTAGTTTCCCACGGTACACAAACTAATCCGATCTTCAATTATGGTAATCGCTGCGCCCTCGATCTCTGGGGTTTAACTTGGCCAGAATTATTAACAACTCCTTCGCGAGCGACGGTAGAGGGGGAGGAAATCGCCAAAGAACGCCAAAAAATGCTAGATTTAGTCAAAAAACAGGGCTATATCAACGATTATCACGGGGTAAGGATCACGAAAAACGGTCAACTATTTCGCATCGAAAAAGCGATCGTTTGGAATATCATCGATCGTGATGGCATTTACTGCGGACAGGCTGCCACTTTTGCCGATTGGATTTTTCTCTGATTTATCACCCCAATATGACCAACTCAGACCGAATTATTGTTCCTCTCGATGTGCCGGATTTAGAATCAGCGATCGCACTGCTTGATCTGTTGCCGGAAGTCAATTTTTGGAAAGTGGGACTAGAATTATTTGTCAGTAGCGGTGCAGAAATTCTAGGGATTCTGCAAGAAAGACAAAAAAAGAGCTTTCTCGATCTAAAATTTCATGATATTCCCAATACAATCGCCGGGGCCTGTCGTTCAGCTAGTCGCTATCAAGTGGATTTACTCACCCTGCACGCTACGGCCGGACGGCAAGCACTGACGGCGGCTAAGGGGGCAATCTCTGACCTGCTATCGCCGCCAAAACTTCTCGCTATCACCGTTTTAACCAGCCTTAACGCCCGCGAATTAGCCCTCGACCTCAAAATTCCCCTAGAACTATCGGAATATGGGTTAAATCTGGCATTATTGGCCAAAGAATCGGGAATTGATGGGGCGGTTTGTTCTCCCCAGGAAGTGGCGCAATTGCGTCGCGTCTGTGGAGAGGATTTTCTCTTAGTTTGCCCCGGAGTTCGTCCCTCCTGGTCAACGAAAGGGGATCAAAGTCGGGTGATGACTCCGGCCCAAGCGCTTAAAGCTGGGGCTGATTATCTAGTAATTGGACGACCGATCACCGGTGCCGAGGAGCCAAAGGTAGCATGGGCAAAAATTTGTCACGAATTAGCCGATATTTAGGGGTATTACTGGTTATTTTCGGGATTAACTTGCCAGCAGTTAGTCGTCCTCTTTCTAGCTGTCCGGAGGATTTAAATCTTTTAGTTGATCGCCTCTTGTCAGATTTACCCAGTTATGCTAATCGAGTTATTACCCGCTCCCAAATCGATCAAGAATTATCTACACCGGTTTTTGTGATTATTGCCGGTCGTCCCGAATTTACACCCCTACCTTTAACTGCCAGTCAATATTCTGGTCAAATTGCCGATGACACTCAACAGGTTTTTTTTACGACTTTAGAGCGTCAGTATAGCAAAAATCGCTTTGTCACTCTCCAGAATTATCACTGGTTATTTTTAACTAAAACTGGGGAAGGATGGCGATTAGTGACGGTTTACAGTCAATTAGCTGCCCTTGAACCCGCTCAAGTCCCCTTACCTCCCCTAGAAACCAGCCAAGGCACCATCGGCCAAGCGGTGCGTCTCTGGCTGCGGGACTGCGAAGCGGCTGCATTGCGCTAAATTCGCTCGGCCAAAACAAAGCGATCGAAACCTGCTAGGTCGTTAATAATCTGAATTTGTCGATAATTGCCCTGATTTTCCAGCATTTGCGCTACTTTTTCCCCTTGACCGGCTCTCATTTCCACTAGCCAAAGGCCTCCCGATCGCAGATAATCGGGAGCAGTGGCCACTAGATAGCGCAGCGCGGTCAATCCGTCTTCACCTCCATCGAGGGCCAAACGGGGTTCATGTTCCCGCACTTCAATTTGTAAGTCAAGGATTTCTGCACTGGGAATATAGGGAGGATTGGACAGCATACCGCTAATCTGTCCTTGCCACTTCTCTAGGGGTGTCCACCAAGAACCCTGTTTTAAGATAATTCTCTCGGCAAAACCGGTATTGATGATATTTTCTTTGGCGATCGCTAAAGCCGTTTGACTGTAATCAATAGCATATATTTCTGCTTTTGTCAAGATACTGGCTAAACCAATAGCGATCGCACCGCTACCGGTTCCCAGATCTACCCAGATTCCCCCGTCTTCTCCTCTGACGGTTTCTCCAACAATATCGATTAATAACTCGGTTTCGGGACGAGGAATTAAGACTTCTGGGGAGACTTTGAGGGTAAAATTACGCCAGACCACCGATTCGAGCAAATACTGTAAGGGAACCCTTGATTGCAGGCGTTTTTGCCAGCGTTTAGTAATTTCCGACCAAGAATAACTCAAAGGGATTTTTTCTCGTTCGCGAAAGGATTGTAAGCGCAGGGAAAGAGTATCTATATCTGTCACTGCTTGCAGAAAGATATCCACTTCTTTCGGAGATAGTTGCGCTTGCTCTAAATCGGCGATCGCCTGTTGGCGCCATTGACTTAATTCTTGACCGGAAATACTAGCAGACACAAGACTTAACGATTGGGGGCGGGGGGATTATTGGTATTATGATTAGGGCTTTGCTGGCGGTTGTTTGGGAGCATTTTGGTTGCTATTTGCCCGAATAAAATCAATCGTTTCTTGGCTAGGATAGAGGAGAATTTTAGTTAAAGCTTCATCGTTGCTTTGTTGTAGGGTGGCGATGACATTTTCTAAGGGAATAACATCAATTTTCACCGTGGTCGCTTCTGCGGGATTAGCTTTTTTATATTGTTCTACCATTTGCAAAGCGGCGGCCTTTTCAAAGAAGAAAGGAATCAAATCCTGATTATTGCGACTGATCACCAGAAAATTACTCTCTTTTCCTGCTTTCGGCACAAACAAAGGTACACCACCTTGATATTGTTGACCTCTTTCACTGAGCAGTTTTTTCGCTGATTCTACTTCCGACTCTTTGGGAACAAAATCGATAATTAAACGATTTTGATCGGTTTGACTGGTTTGCATTTTATAGACCTGTGCCAAAGAAACAGGCTGAACTTTAACTTTACTAGCCACTTCAGGATTCTCTTTTTTCAGTCGTTCAAAAAAGTTTTGTGCGTCCTGCCGACTGATAAAAACCCCCGTGAATTTCTGTTCTTTTTCTCCTACGGCAATTAGGGGAACTCCTTGATCGTCGGCAATAGCGAAGACAGGTACAGACTGCAAGGTTTTGACGATTTGTTCTTCCGGTAAAGCGAGTGCTTTAGAATAGCTGCCCAGCAGCGAAGTCAACATTGTCGTTCCTACTAAACCAAGAGTTGCTGTCCAACGAATGAGAGATTTCATCAAAATAATTACCTCGTTATTACTATTAACCAATATTTGCCATTAATCTGAACTATATCGTCTGCTTAACTCCTCCGATCAGGAGTTTTCCGATGAATAACCAGCCCCAAAAGTTCCCTTTATTGGCTTGCTTCTGAACCATCATAGCTAAAAAGCTCCATATTTGGTGAGATGTGGTCGCAGCGGCGGCCAGGAAATAGGGGCAATTTATGGGCTGATCTGGGGAATAATAGGGATTAATTGGATTTTTTAAGCTATATTTTCAAAAAAATCGCTTTAGCTACGGTTTAAGCTTGCTTTTGCCTTAATAAGCACCAACTTGAGATCAAAAGGCCTCCTCTTGTCTGAATCAGTTAGTCAACTGGCTACCTTTTGATCTTGGCACTACTAATGACTTTCGGAGAGATGGTGCGGATGGGCGATCGCTAACCGCAGCCATTGATAGGAAACTAGATTTAAAATCAGTCCGATGATCAATAAAATTGCCATGAGAGCGATTTGATACCAGGCGATCGGTCTGACCAGAAGATCGGCGATCAGATGGGCTAAATTCAAGACAGAATAGAGAATTGTCAGCCAGAAATGGGTCTTTCTCAAGGAGCGACTTTCGCTAAAATTGACCCCGATAATCGCTAACATTGGCAGCAAAAAAAAGAGCAACATTCCCCAGAAAATCGGATCGAGATTGCTGGTTTGATGACTCTCGACGATCGATTGACCATGGAAGAGCGGCATTAAACCCAGTTGGGTGTGAAATAGGGTTCCCAAGAGGAATGTTGTCCAGAGAGCGGCAATTTTTTCGGGATATTTTGCTGTTTTCACGGTAATTATCCTCTTAATCGGTTAGTATAAAAGGTCGGGCTAGGTGAGAAAGTATTCTTAAATTTTTCCTAGTCACTTATCTATACATTCTAAAAAAAGTTTCTGTATTTAAAATTACTTTTTACAAAAAAACACAAAATAGTTTTTACTGCTGATCAGCCGTGGAGAAAGGCCGCTGCTATAGTGGTAAATTTAGCTAATTCTCAATCTAAAAATGTTTATGACCACAACCGCTTGCGAGAGTAACTCGATCTATCCCGTGCGTTGGCAAGATAACAAAGTTTGGCTGATCGATCAAACCCGTTTACCCATGGAGTATGGGGAAGTTGAAATCACCAGCAGTGAAGCCATGGCCCGGGCGATCGAAACGATGATTGTCCGCGGCGCTCCGGCGATCGGGGTGGCGGCTGCATACGGTATGGTTTTAGGAGCGCAGGAAATTACCACCGACCAGAAAGAGGAATTTCTGGCTGATTTAACTAGAATAGCCGATCGATTAGCCCAAACCCGGCCGACGGCGGTGAATTTATTCTGGGCGATCGAGCGAATGTTAAAAGTGGCCAGGGAAAGTGGCCCAGAAGTGGCAGTAATTACCAAAAATCTCCTTGAAACTGCCCAAAATATCCAAAAAGAAGACGTGGAAACCTGTCGGGCGATCGGTCACCATGGTTTATTGGCGCTGCCGGAGCAACCGGAAAAACTGACAATTTTAACCCACTGTAATACTGGTTCCCTAGCCACGGCCGGTTATGGTACTGCTTTAGGGGTAATTCGTTCCGCTTGGACAGCAGGGAGATTAATACAAGTGTATGCAGACGAAACCCGGCCGCGGCTGCAAGGGGCAAAATTAACCGCCTGGGAATGTCTGCGGGAGGGAATTCCCGTCACCGTGATCACCGATAGCATGGCGGCCCACTGTATGCAGCAAAAACTGATCGATGCGGTGATCGTTGGGGCCGATCGCATTGCGGCCAATGGGGACACGGCCAACAAAATCGGCACCTATTCCCTTGCGGTGCTGGCAAAAGCTCATCATCTGCCTTTTTATGTGGCTGCCCCCCTATCGACGGTGGATTTTTCCCTTAAGGATGGTACGGGGATACCGATCGAACAGCGCGATCGTGCCGAAATTTATCAGGTGGGGACAACTACCCTTTGCCCTAGAGATGTTAACTTTTATAACCCCGCTTTCGATGTTACTCCCGCCGCTTTAATCACCGCTATCATTACGGAAAAAGGAGCGGTAACACCGGCTGAATTAATTTTTTTACAGGACTCCTAGGGGGTGAGCTTTTTCCCCACTGACACCATTTTTATCTGGATTGGCACAGTGGGGAAAAATTCCGCCTCAATCCCATTGGAGGTGACGGCCAAGGAAAAAATGGGTAAGATCACTATTGACAAATAAACCAAAATGGTGTACAACAATACAATCAAGAAAAACCATGATTAAGATTTACTTTTATCTATAGTTAAACACTATTATTTAGTTAATAATCCTAATTAGGGTTGGCTGAATAAATGTGAAATATAGACGGGGTAAGCGTTGTGGTGGCTTTTTTGGCGAAGGCTCTGCAAGCTTTTAAAGCTAGTGGCTCGAAAACCTTGCATCTTGCGGCGATCGCGTCCCTACTTTTTCAGCAAACCCTAATAAGTAGGGAGGCACAATTATTTGTAGGATGGGTTAGCGGTAGCGTAACCCATGCGGACGTTGGGTTTCATGCTTCAACCCAACCTACGTTCATCTTATATTTAATTCCACCCACCCACTTAATTAGTCTTCAAATGTATCCTTTTTTTGACCGAGACCGAAAATGCCTAAGTCCCAATAGACTAAAAAATTAATTGAACCAGAGTTTGGTTCTATTCTATGAAAATCCAAGCAGCTCAAAGATGTATTCTTCTTAAAATTATCTTGGCTCTTCTCGACTTTGTGTAATAATTTTTGCCGATCAAATTCTGAAATGTTTACTGGGAAAGACTTTCAGGGCTATTTTGGTGAATAAATCAACTATCAGTATAGGCCTCGTTTCCACACAGAAACCAGAAAAGCCAAATCCTTGCATAATCGAGATTTGTATGATATTATAAATAAATAATTAAAGCAGAAAATTCTGGGTAATTTGGGTAGATTTGAGTATATTTTAGGGGAGGCTAAGTATATTTGCCATCTCTGCTTTTAGTAAGTATCAATAAAATCAACCGGAAAAAGGGGATTGCCGAATGAAGATAAGAAAGCGGAATTCAGAGAAGGAGGAAGGGAGTGAAGTCAATGTTAAGGAGCGGCTCTAATAATCGAAAAGCCAAAATTATCAAATCATCACTTACTTCGGCGAAACTGGTCAAAAAATATGGATAAAGTCCGGGTTATCGTTGTAGAAGATCACGATTTAACCCGCATGGGCTTAGTGGTGGCTCTCCAGCATCGGGAAGGTATCCAAGTGGTAGGGGAAGCGATCAGTGGATTACAGGGACTGAAACTGCTAGAGGAGACTAAACCCGATGTAGCGATCATCGATATAGGTTTACCCATGATCGATGGGATCGAGTTAGTGCGACGCTTCCAACAAAATCGGGGCGAAGACCCCCTGGCCACGAAAATCCTCATGCTAACCATGCACAAAACCCAAGAACAGGTTTTAGCGGCTTTTAGTGCTGGTGCTGATTCCTACTGTATGAAGGATATTAGCATTGATAAGTTAATCGAGGCGATTTATTCCACCCACGAAGGCAATCATTGGCTTGACCCTGCGATCGCCAATATTGTTCTGCAACAAGTGCGCCAAAATGTTCCCGTCGGTGCGGCTGCCGGGACCAAAACAGTGATAATTCAAGGCGTTGACCGAGAATATCACCAATTGCTGGAAAATGCCCCCCTAACGGCACGAGAGCGAGAAATTCTCGATCTGATTGTCGCGGGTTGTAGTAATGCCGAGATTGCCCAGCGACTCTATATCACCATCGGCACGGTGAAAACCCATGTCCGCAATGTCTTAAATAAACTCTCTGTGGATGATCGGACTCAAGCGGCAGTGCTGGCCCTGCGATCGGGATTAGTGGATTAAAAAAACCGGCATCCTACCCGGGTAGGATGCCGGCTTGGTCAAAACTAGAAACTAGACTTGGGCTGCCACTTTTGCTTCGGCTGCCATTAGTTTTTCGTAGGTTTCACGCATTTTGAGACCGACTAATACTTGGAATAAACCCGTACCATTGGTAGAGCCGGGATAATCCTTGTGTTTGAGCAGTAATTCGGTCATTTCACCGTAGTATTTAGTGCCGGTTTTGCTCAAATGGCTTTCGATGTAGATCATTTCTTCGAGGTTATCGAATTGACCATCTAGTTCCAGAATCGACACTTCATTCCCCAAGAAGCCATCTGGACCATAGTAGAGTTTAATGCCGGGATAAGCGCAGGTCAATTTACGACCGCAGGGCCGCCAATCGATGGTGGAACCTTCATCAAACAGATAAGCGGGTTCAAAGTTTTCCACCCCTTCTTTCTGGATTAAACGGACCCGTAGTAACTTACTTTCGTGATCTTCGAGTAATTGGGTGGGCAGCACCTGAATCACCACGTCAGCGTACTGTCTCTGGGGATCGATATAGGCACTGAAATCCGGTTTTCTAGAATTAATAGCCGCCATCACATCATCATAGGTGTGACCGCGCTCGGCCATATCCCGTTGAATTTTCCAGTTAACTTTGACTTCATCGCTAATATCGAGATAAACGCTGAAATCTAATAGGGACCGGACTCGTTCATCATATAAGGGGTGCAGTCCCTCGATCACGATTACCTTATTCGGTTCGATGATTTCGGGGGGATCGATCATCCCCGTTTCATGATTATAAATAGGTTTATTAATGGCTTGACCTTCCTTGAGAGCTTTAATCTGCTCGTACATCAGGTCAAAGTTATTCGCTTTCGGATTGAGTGCGGTGACACCCACCTCTTTTCTCTGTTTGCGATCGAGGCAATGGTAGTCATCTAAACAGATCACTGTCATAAACTCGGCCCCGAATAAATCCGTCAAACGACGTAAAAAAGTAGACTTCCCACAACCGGAGTCCCCAGCTACACCGATTAGAACCACGCGCTCTGGCTTATTGGCCATAGTTTCCCTCTAAATACACGACTAATTGTTAACCCATAGTAGTAATTAAACCAGACTCTGGATCCAGCAGCACCCCGCCGCCACAAATTGCTGCTGCTGACAGGTTCGGCAAGAGCCTCACGCTAGAATGAGTAGGTATTTGATACTAGATATTCTGTTCAGATCATACCGGAATCAGTGACCAAAATCAGTTATCAGTAATCAGTTATCAGTAAACAGT
Organism: Microcystis sp. M179S2; assembly: GCF_020245805.1. Classification (NCBI taxonomy): domain Bacteria; kingdom Bacillati; phylum Cyanobacteriota; class Cyanophyceae; order Chroococcales; family Microcystaceae; genus Microcystis; species Microcystis sp. M179S2. The sequence continues at coordinate 18,350 of NZ_JADBUE010000141.1, forward strand.
GATCAGTGAAAGGACAGCACTGTTAAGTAGTCGTGCAAAATTAATTTCCTAGTGAAGATAGGCAAGAGGCAAGAGGCAAGAGGTGGTTAGATATGTGTAATTAATTTTGCTTAGGTACTTAATGCTATTTAGGGCTTGCTGAATAAATCTAAAAACCTTTTTGGATAAGGCTTTTAGACTTTTTTGACCTCAAAAAGTGCCGACCATTGGAGTGATTGGGGGGAAAATTCAGGTAATTTTTCCCTGAAAATTAGGTAATTGACCACCTGAAAATGGGTAAAACCCCACACCCCACACCCCACACCCCACACCCTGCCCCTAGGAAAAGCTTTTTGCCGCAAACCCTATTTACTCCTCCTTACTAAAAACCCAGAGCTGATAACTGGTAACTGATCACTGATCACTGATTACTGACAGGCTGCGGTGGGTGTGGAGAAATTTAGTCATTTCCTCCACTGCTAGAGGGCCACTGATGCGATTGCCTTGCATTCTCTCGCAACCTAATTCTTGCAGGATTTCTAATTGTTGTTGGGTTTCTACTCCCTTGGCGATCACTATTAAGTTAAAACTTTTCGCTATCGCCAGCAATGACGAGATAAAACGGGTATCTTGGGGATTATTACTCAGGTTTTTCGTTAAAGATTGCTCTATTTTCAGTTTTTTCACGGAAAATTGACCGAGATAGGCGATCGACGCGTAACCGCTGCCAAAATCATCAAGGGTGATACTAATACCCAATTCCTGCAAATCCCCAAGAATTCGACCGGTTTCGCGGCTATTTTCTAGTAAACTTGTCTCGGTTATTTCCATCTCCAGAAAGAAAGGCCCGATTTTGCTTTCAGTCAAGACTTCTTTGAGGATGGTGAGCAACTGCGGATCCCGCAATTGGTGCGGGGACAGATTGATCGAGATGGGAGTGTATAATAATCCTCGCTGCTGCCATATTTGTGCTTGTTGACAGGCATTTTTCAGCACCCAACGATTAAGCTCAAGGATTAACTCGCTTTCTTGGATTAAGGGTAAGAAACGATTAGGAGCGATTAATCCGAATTGAGGGTGTAACCAGCGCAATAATACCTCTAACCCTTCCACTTGCCACTGAGTCATATTAACTTGCGGTTGATAGTAAAGAGCTAATTCATTATTTCTGATTGCCTGATAGAGAAAATATTCAACTTTAGAACTACGAGTATTTTTAGGGTGAACATTAACTGACTCTATCTTGGAGTTATTATTGATATTATTCTTGACCGCTACTAAATTTTCCTCCAGTTTCTGTAAAATTATTTTTCTGTCTGTGCCGACGGGGGGACAGATAACTGAACCTAAATTGAATCGCACGGCTAGGGAGTGATTTTCGATTTCGTAATTATTTTCTAGGGTTTCAATAATTCTTTGACTAACTTTTTCCAGATCATTAGCCTTATTAATTTGTGGCAGCAGGATAATAAATTCGTCCCCTCCCCAACGAGCGACTATATCCCCCGATCTCAAATTTTTTCTTAACCGTTCACTGACGATTTTTAATAGCTTATCTCCCAGTCGATAACCTAGTCGATTGTTGACATTTCTTAGCCGCTCTACATCCACTAATAACAGACCGAGCATTTGATTACTTTTCTGGGCATTATTAATAGCATTTGACAGATATTCATTAAAGATAGAACGGTTAGGCAAATTCGTGAGAGGATCTAGGAAAGATTCCTCTTGAGTCCTGTGATCAAAACTAATGGTCTGGGATGGGGAATGATGGAGAATTAGGGTACTTTTTGTGTGGAGGTTATCCCGGCTATAATTTGCTTCATTTTCCGTCAGATCCACTCGTAGCTGTCCTGAACTTTTAACCGGTGCTTGCTCTATTTTTTCTTGACTGGCTATTAAATGAAAACTGGCGTTTATATCACAGCCAAAGTTAATTAAATCACCATCTTTTAATTCATGAACCAAGCATTTAGACCCATTGACATAAATACCATTATGACTTTTATTTCCCTCTAAATCACCATCAAGAATCCAATAGGAAAAATTTTGGCGATCAATACTCTTTTTAATTAAAGTCGCATGATAGCGAGACGCGTATTTGGAGCGAAGAACAATTTGATTATCGGACTTACGGCCGAGAGAATATTTCATGTCTTCTAGGGTAATTGTTCTTCTCCCTTGAGGATCTTCCACAATGAGGAGATAACGGGAATTGGATGAACCATTAATCATTTTTTCGATACCTCGACAAAATATAAGTTAATATGCTCCCTCAAAAAGTCATGGCTTATTCGTCTTTGACTTAATTTATTTTCTCAATCAAGTGTTGGGTGTGATTCGGAACAGTTACTTAACAAGAATTGAGTCACATCTTCTGGTTTCAAGGCCTGAGTCAACCAAAATCCTTGTACTTCTTCAAATTCTGTACTAGGCCGATTATAGTCGATAACATGGCTAAATGCTCGGTTTTTGATGGTAAAGATGGGATAAAGGTTCGCTCTTCAAGCTGTCGAGGGGATATTTATCAATATAACTTAAGAAGGAATAGCCAGCATCAAAATTATCTAAAACTAACTGTACCCCTAATTCCTTGGCTTAAAGCTGACCCCGCTTCTAGGGGGTCTTAACGAGTAATTTAGATAGTCAACAGCTTACCGACAATCAGCAATTATCGAAAAAATCGGGTCTAAAACCTCGCCTTTTAAGGCGAAAAGTTTTGGGAGCGGGGCATAAATCCCCGTTACAAAAACGGCCTCCTGCCTCCTGCCCCCTGCCCCCTGCCTTCGTTAACAGTCATCCTTAAACTGGTACAAATGTATAAACAAACCCCTGTAAGCATCCCACTTGCTCCCGCTAATGCTTTCCAGCGTTTGGGGGAGACAGTTCCTCCACGGACATCTGATAGCAAATCGGTTTTTAGTGGTACGATTAACTGCCAATCAAACTTGAAAAACCCGCTCCCTTCTCCCCACTTCCCACTTCCCACTCCCCAACGGAGGGTTTGGGGGGTAGAATCCCCCAAGAGTCAAAGATTAAGTGATAAAATCGGAAATAACAGCCAATTCTAGCCGAGAGTTTCCCTTTAAAAATCCCAACCTAGTAAATTTACAAAAATGAGAGGCAACCGACAGGAGTTCTCCCTATGGATAGCAACCGATTAATCGAAGAATTAAAAAATCCCGACTTTTATCCTCATTCTGTCAAAATTCCCGTTGAAATTATCCAAACCCATGCTTCAATTATCTTCTTGACAGGAGATTATGCCTATAAAGTCAAGAAACCAGTTAATTATCATTTTTTAGATTTCTCCACTTTAGAAAAGAGAAAGTATTATCTAGAACAGGAACTAGAGTTAAATCAAAGAGTTGCTGCGAATATCTATCTGGAAGTTTTGTCAATTAATGAGGAACGGGGTAGCATAAGTTTAAATGGAGAAGGGAAAGCGATCGAATACATTTTAAAAATGAATCAGTTTCCCCAAGAATGTTTACTGAGTAAAGTTTTTGAACGGGGAGAACTAACGGAAAAAGCTATAAAATCTTTGGCTGAAAAAGTGGCAGGATTTCATCGACAAGCTGTGACTAATTCCTATATTACTCAATTTGGCAATTTAGAAGTTATTAAACAAGCTTTTGATGAAAACTACCAACAAACCGAGAAATATATTAATTTTGTCCAAACCCAAAAACAATACGATGAAACGAAAGCTTATACAGATAAATTCTTCGCAGAACACGGAGATTGGTTAGAGGAAAGACAAATAAAAGGGATGATTCGCGAATGTCACGGCGACTTACATTTAAATAATATCTGTCAGTGGCAGGGAGAAATACAATTATTTGATCGCATAGAATTTAATGAATCTTTTCGCTTCGTTGATGTCATGTATGATCTTGCTTTTACAGCCATGGATTTAACCGCTAGGGGGAGAGAAGATTTCGCTAATTTATTTGTCAATACTTATTTAGAACAAACCGCCGACTGGGAGGGTTTAAAAGTCTTGCCTCTCTACCTGACTAGACAAGCGTATGTGAGGGCAAAAGTCAATAGTTTTTTGCTTGATGGTGACACTTTTTCTGAGAAAATTAAAGCCAATGCACAGGATTATTATCAATTAGCTTGGCAGTACACACAACCGCAGAAACCGAGATTAATTCTGATGTCGGGATTTTCTGGCTCGGGTAAGAGTACCATAGGAAAAGTAATTGCTAAAAATCTTAATGCTATTCAGATTCGTTCCGATGCAGTTCGCAAACATTTGGCTGGAATTGACTTAAATCAAACAGGAAGTCTAGACATATATAGTCTCGAAATGAGTCAAAAAACCTTCGCTCGACTGGCGGAATTAGCCGAAATTTTAATAGCTTTAGGTTATCCGGTTATTCTCGATGCACGCTACGATAAATATGCTTGGCGAGAACCCTTATTAACCTATGCCCAAAATTTACAGATTCCTTTTCATATTGTCCATTGTCGCGCACCTATAGAAGTTTTAAAACAACGGATTGCCGCTAGAAAAGGCGATATTTCTGACGCTACTATCGAGGTTTTAAATGCCCAAATTGAGAAAACAGAACCTTTTAATGAAAAAGAACAACCCTATCTAATTTCCCTAGATACTACTAATCCCAATTGGCCAGAATTTTTAGAGAGTCAATTAGGTAAATAGGTTGATATGAATCAATGATATAAAGTAGCAAAAAGGAGAAGCGATGGAAACTGTAGTGTTAAATCTAGAGACAGTTAATCTGACCGATGAACAATTTTATCATCTCTGTCAGGCTAATCAAACATGGAATTTAGAACGTAATCAAAAAGGAGAATTATTAATTATGCCTCCCGTGGGTGGAAATAGTGGTAATCGAGAAGCTGATTTAATTGCTGATGTAACGATTTGGAATCGTCAAAGTAATTCCGGTAAAGTCTTTAGTTCTTCGACAATTTTTCGTTTACCAAATGGAGGATATCGTTCTCCTGATGTTGCTTGGATAAAACGGGAGAGATGGGAAGCTTTGAGCGCAGAAGAGCGAGAAAAGTTCCCACCTTTGTGTCCTGATTTTGTGATTGAATTACGTTCTCGTACCGATTCCTTAACCTCTTTACGCGACAAGATGCGCGAATATTTAGCCAGTGGTTTACGTTTGGGTTGGTTGATTAATCCTCAACAGCAGCAGGTGGAAATCTACCGACTAAATAGCGATGGGGAAATTATTAATTTACCTGCTATTTTATCCGGGGAAGATGTCTTACCCGGGTTTGTTTTGAATTTAACTTAGGAAGGATTGAGTACCCAGACAGAATTAATTACACATATTTTTCTCTGAACTGATAACTGATACAGCAGTTCTGGCGTTCCCTAAAACCAGAGACTTTGTACCTCACTCTTAAGATAAATGCGATGAGTTATCTTGTATAAAGCAGCAAGAAGGAGAAGCGATTATGGAAACTGTAGTGTTAAATCTAGAGACAGTTAATTTGACTGATGAACAATTTTATCATCTCTGTCAGGCTAATCAAACATGGAATTTAGAACGTAATCAAAAAGGAGAATTATTAATTATGCCTCCCGTGGGTGGAAATACTGGTAAACAAGAAGCTAATTTGATTGTTAAAGTTGGGGTATGGAACGAGCAAACTCAAATTGGTGAGGTGTTTAGTTCTTCGACAATTTTTCGTTTACCAAATGGAGGATATCGTTCTCCTGATGTTGCTTGGATAAAACGGGAGAGATGGGAAGCTTTGAGCGCAGAAGAGCGAGAAAAGTTCCCGCCTTTGTGTCCCGATTTTGTGATTGAATTACGTTCTCGTACCGATTCTTTAACCTCTTTACGCGACAAGATGAGTGAATATTTAGCCAGTGGTTTACGTTTAGGTTGGTTGATTAATCCTCAACAGCAGCAGGTGGAAATCTACCGACTAAATAGCGATGGGGAAATTATTAATTTACCTGCTATTTTATCCGGGGAAGATGTGTTACCCGGGTTTGTTTTGAATTTAACTTAGCAAGGATGACAGGGAATAACAAAGGGAATGAGACAGAATCAGGATATCTCTATTGTGTCAAAACATTTCCGGAAAAGCGATCGATTGTCAGCTTGGCGATGTATAATCTCTCAAAAGCCAGCATCAAGCTACAAAGTTCTCAATATTGTCCAAAAAAACAATCAGGATTTCAGGAACAGATGCTCTGGCTTCTTCTTCAAAGAAAGAGGAAACTCTCAGTCACAACATTGATATTTGTCAATAATGTCCCCTAAAATTTTCAATCATCACTTTACTCCCCTCAAATCCCTCTCTCTGGGATTATTTCTCCTACAAGCTTTCACTCCCCTTACCCTAGCTGCCCCCCCGCGAGAACTGGATAAAACCGTCGGCTGTGATATTCTGGTGGTGGGTGGTGGTTTAGCCGGTGCCGGTGCGGCCTACGAAGCTTTATTATTAGGAAAAACCGTCTGTTTAACCGAGATTACCGACTGGGTGGGGGGACAGATATCTTCTCAGGGAACCTCCGCATTAGATGAAAGACGGACACAAAGAGAAAAATTATTTTTCCCGAAAGGTTATCTAGAATTTAGGGAAAGAATTAGAAAGCATTACGGGAAACGCAACCCCGGAGAATGTTGGGTAAGCGGGTCTTGTTTTTTGCCTTTTGATGGACATAAATTATTATTTCAACAGTTAGAAGACGCTGCCAAAAAAGGCAAAGGAACTCTGAAATGGTTTCCCTCCACGGTAGTCAAAGAATTAAATATTGAAACTTTACCCAATCGCGGTACTGGTCAACAGATTACCGGTGTAATTGCTATTCAACATAGTCCCGCAAAAGGTACTCCTCCCCTAAATACCGAGTTTTTATCGCAAAAAATGGAGGATATCTATCGCTACGAAAATTCTCCCCGTTTTGATAAGAAAATCCTCCGTTTTGTCCCCAAATCCTCCCAACCGAATCAATTAGCAGATTGGTATGTGATTGAAGCGACCGAAACCGGGGAAATAATCGGATTATCAGATATTCCCTACCGTTTAGGTGTCGATAAGCGCAGTTATCTCGAACCTTCTTCCTCTAGCGTCACTGGAGACCCCTACTGTACCCAAGGCTTTACCTATACCTTCGCCATGGAGGAAACAGAAAAACCACAAACCCACGAGAAACCCGTTTATTATGAACGCTATGCCCCCTATTTTAGCTATGAATTGCCGCGATTAGCCGATTTTGACCTAGTTTTCACCTATCGTCGTATTTGGAGTCCGCAACTGGGTAAAGAGAAAACCTTTGGGGGAATTACTTTTACCGAACCCGTCCCGGGGGATATTTCCATGCAGAATTGGACCTGGGGAAATGATTACCGTCCGGGGACTGCGAAGGATAACTTTATCTACACCCGTGAACAGTTGCAAAAGTTAGGACAGTTATCTCCGGGGGGATGGATGGGAGGATTACGCACCGAAACCCTCGCGAGGGGCGAAGAACACGCCATTTCCTACTATTATTGGTTAGTAGAAGGGACCACCGATTCCCAGTTAGGGGACGGGGTAAAAGTTCCCCATTTGAATAACCGTTATCTCTCCGGTTTTGATTCTCCCATGGGAACTGCCCACGGTTTGTCAAAATATCCCTATATTCGGGAAGCAAGACGGATTATCGGTCGTCCTTCCCTGACTTACCCCGCTGGTTTTACCGTCACAGAAATCGATATTTCCCGACAAAATTTTCAAAGCGATTTCTATCGTCAAAATCTTTCTCCGGCAGAATATCGGCGCTTAATTGCCACCTTGGCAGGATTAGAGGGATTTTCCGTACTTGATGGCACATTATCCCCCGATCAGGCCGTTAAACGCAAGCGATCGACTATTTACCCCGATTCCGTCGGTATCGGTCACTATGCGATTGATTTTCATCCCTGCATGACAGAACATCCCCCCGAAAAACCGGGTAATACAGAAAAAGCAGGAGAAAGACGGGGACAGGGCCAAGCTTATCCTTTTGAGATTCCTTTAAGGGCTATAATTCCCCAAAAAATCGATAATTTACTGATAGCGGGCAAAAGTATCGCCCTTAGTCATATTGCTGCGGCTGCCTATCGTGTCCATTCCTTCGAGTGGTCCTCTGGGGTAGCTGCTGGCATCACGGCAGTGTATGCTTTAGATAATAATGTACTGCCCTATCAATTAGTAGAAAGTGATTTTCTCATCGGCAATCAACAATTGCGAGAATTACGGCAAAAAATCGCTGCTAGTGGTAATCCAACTGTGTTCCCCGATGCCTCAATTTTCCGGTCGATGGATGATTGGTATTAATTAGGGTTTGCTGAAAAAACTTTTTCAGCAGACCCTAGGTACTGCTCATCCATGTCTCTCAGATTGCCCGATTTCGTCCCCCCCCCTCAACGGTTACGACTGTTTTGGGTTGAGAATACTATTAATAATCAGAGCGTTTTTTGGAAGATAAGGAGGATCAATCATTTCACGATGAATACCAGTGGCATAATGATTGATTCTTTCTCCTTTTGTTGCTTGTGTCCAATCATCTTGAGCTTCATAGTTTCCCTCAGCACGAATCAAATGAATGGTCCCTTGAATTTGTACATTTTTTAAGTCAGAATTCCAAAGAAAATTAAAGTATTCCCACACTTGATGATAAGTGCGATCACGGAGTTTTTGATTTTCTAAAAAGTAACCTCTTAATTCCTGACGTTTGGGATTTAATAAGAAAGCATCAACCCCTTCTTGAATCTCTGACATATCAGCTTTTTTAGCCTCACGTCCTCCTCTGTAAGTATCCAGTAAAATGACATCAGAAACAACTCTCCCTCGACTTTCTAATTGTTGCGCCATTAACATCGCTAAAAATCCGCCGGCGGAATGTCCCATTAATTTTATATCTTGATTCTGAGCCAAATCCTCAATTAATTCAGCGTATTTTTTTAACATTAATTCATCGCTAATATACCGGAAAGTATAAATAGCATAATTCCTTAGATACTCTGCTAAATTGGCATAAGCAGCAGCGAAACCAAGGGCGGGTGGAAATAAAAAGACGGCCTTTTCTTGCTCCTTATTAAACACCACATACGGGCGTTCTTTCGGTTGAATATTCATCTCCTGAGCATAGATAATATAATCGCTTAATTCGGCGACTGTTGGCTTTTCATAAATCATTGATAAAGGAATTTCTATGGCCATTTTTTCATAAATTAAAGCCATAAGATTCATAGCTTGTAAGGAATGACCCCCCAACTCAAAGAAGTTATCATTAACCCCTATCTTGCCAGCTTGTAGAAGTTGTTGCCAAAGGCTTACTAAGATAGTTTCCGTTGAATTGCGGGGGGCTAAATAGGGTGATTCAACTAGAGAAGTTTCATCCGGTATAGGCAATTTATGAACGTCTATTTTCCCATTAGGATTTAAGGGAAAATCCGACAACATGGCAAAGGCAGAAGGGATCATGTAAACGGGTAATTTCTGCTGTAAGAAACGACGCAAATCTTGGGAAGTTAATAAAGTATCTTTTCTGATTACATAAGCAACTAACCGTTGATTATATAAGGTATCTTCCCGCATAATCACAACAGCCTGTTCAACGTTAGGATGAGTTTCTAAAACCGTCTGAATTTCTCCTAATTCAATGCGGAAACCTCTCAGCTTAACTTGATTGTCAATCCGCCCTAAATATTCAATGTTTCCATCAGGAAGATAGCGAGCTAAATCTCCCGTTTTATATAATTTCCCCTGAGCAAAAGGATGAGGAATAAATTTTTCAGCCGTTAATTCAGATTGGTTGAGATATCCACGCGCTAAACCCATTCCACCAATATGTAATTCTCCAGCAACACCAATAGGAACTGGTTGGAGATAACTATCGAGAATATAAACTTGGGCATTAGCAATGGGACGTCCAATAGGAATTAACTGGGAATTTGGCTGACAGCACCAGACAGTAGCATCAACGGCGGCTTCTGTTGGTCCATAAGCGTTATATAATTCACAGTTTAACTGCTGAAAAAATCGTTGATTGAGTTCATAAGATAAGGCTTCTCCCCCGGCAATTACTCGTTTTAAACAGTGACAATCTTTGAGCTTAGGATGTTGCAGAAAAACTCGCAATATTGAGGGAACACAAGTGAAACAAGTTACTTGTTCTTGCACAATTAAATCTATTAAATAATCTATATCTTTATACCCGTCAGGTTTAGCCACGACTAGGGTAGCACCAGATGTTAAAGATGAGAAAACTTCCCAAACTGAAACATCAAAACTAAAGGGAGTAATTTGGAGAATGCGATCTTCAGAGTTAAGATTATAATTGTCAATATTGTATTTTAGAGTATTGCAAATTCCTTGATGAATATTCATCACACCTTTAGGTTTTCCCGTTGAACCCGAAGTGTATATAACATAAGCTAAATTTTCTGGTTTAACTGGAGAGGTCAAATTCTCTTGACTATAATTAGCTATCTTTAACCAATCTGTATCTAAACACAGTATTTCGGCTTGATTTTCGGGCAGAGATTGAACTAAAGATTGCTGAGTTAACAACAGAGAAATCGCCGAATCAGATATCATATAATCCAAGCGCTCAGGGGGATAATTAGGATCCAAAGGAACATAAGCTCCCCCAGCTTTCATAATTCCCAATATTCCGATGATCATCTCAAAAGAACGCTCAATAAAAATCCCCACTAAAACTTCTGAAGTTACGCCTTTTTCTTGTAAATAGTGACCGACTTGATTAGCTCGACTATTTAACTCTCGATAGGTCAATTTTTTGCCCTCAAAAATAAGAGCTATTGCCTCGGAATTATCTCTAACTTTTTCTTCAAATAAATGGTGCAGACACTGTTGAGAATAAGCGACTTCGGTTTGATTCCACTCTATTAGTAATTGATGCCGTTCTTCAGGGGTTAATAAATTAATCTCAGATAATTTACAATCGGGATTCTGAATTACACTTTCAATAATTTGTAAAAAGTGACCGTTCATTCTGGCGATAGTTTCAGGCAAAAATAAATCTGGCTCATATTCAATAGCTAATGTAAGATTATGACTATCTTCAAAGAAGCTCCAAGTCATATCAAATTGAGCCATGCGTGGTTTTAAGGGATAGGGTTGATGTTCCAAACCAGGAATTTTTAAGACGGTTTTGCTTTCTTTACCCAGTAAAGAAAACATGACATCAAATAAGGGATTTCTGGACAAATCACGTTCTAAATTGAGAGCGGATACTAATTTATCAAAAGGATAATCACGATATTCATAGGCATCAAGACAGGTGTTAGTTACTTCCCCTAAGACTTGCTTAAAAGTTACTCCCTCTGGTAATAAAGATCTCAAAGCCAAGGTGTTAACATAAAACCCGATCTGGTTTTCTAAATCAGGATGATTTCGTGCTGAAATAGGGATACCAACTACTAAATCACGCTGGCCGGTGTGGCGGTAGAGTAATATTTTAAAGAAGGTCAGTAGGGTAATAAATAGAGTCGTCTGATTTCCAGTTGCAAAGGTTTGTAATTGTTGGCTAAGACTCTCACTAAATTGATAAGTGTAGGAAGCCGCTTGAGAAGATTTTACTTGAGGTCGAGGGAAGTCTATCGGTAAGTTTAAGATAGGGGGATGTTCGGTAAAAACCTCACACCAATACTCATGTTGTTCTCTAACTTCTTCACTTTCTAACCACTGATTTTGCCATGCCGCATAATCTTTATACTGTAGAGTAAGAGGGGGTAATTCAGCTTTTTTTTGTTGACTATAAGCAGAGTATAATGTAAAGAACTCTTGAAAGATAATATCAAGTGATTGTGCATCTCCAATAATATGATGGACAGTCAAACCAAAGATAAATTCTTCTGACTTAATCTGCACCAATAAGACCCGAATAAGGGGCAACTTTTCTAAACTAAAAGGTAAATTTGCCGACTCTTGAATTAAATCATCTGCCAAGAGTTCAGCATCTTTTTCTGCTCTTAAATCTTTAAAAATGATTAACTGTTCTGTGGGTATTTGCTCATGAATAACTTGCTTAATATTGCCCCCAACACTGGTAAAAGTGGTTCTGAGAATTTCATGACGGTTCACCAGTTCTTGAAAGGCTGCTGTTAATATAGAAACATCTAACTTGCCATTAATTCTCATGGCAAGCCTAATATTATAAGCACTAGAAGATTCGCTGATATGCTGCAAAATCCAAAGCCTTCTTTGACCGTGAGAGACTTGGTAATATTTTTGTTTTTCCAGTGGGTTAATTGAGTCAGATTGTGGTAAGTTGATCATCGTTTTTGTCGGGATTGAATTAATACAGCTTGTTCTTTTAAAGTATTATGGGTAAAAATTTCCCGTAATCGGAGGGAAACCCCAAATTGATTACGGATTTGTGACACTAAGCGCATCGCCTTTAGACTGTTTCCTCCTAGTTCAAAAAATGACTGATTACTGTTACTAACTTCTGCTTCTAATAACTCACCCCAAAGGGAAGCTAATAAAGCTTCTTGTGGATTAAAATCTGGGACTTGGTTAGTTGAGTCAGTAATATTTTCTTCGGGTTTTGGCAAAGCTAGACGATGAATTTTTCCATTGGGTAACAAGGGAAAAGCTTCTAACCGCATTAAAAAGCTAGGCTGCATATAAATCGGTAAGAGTTGCTTTAATTTACCTCGAATATATTCCTGATGAACTGTATCCTCTGCTTGATAATAAGCAATTACGGTTACTAATTCCTCCTTTTTATTAGCCATAACTAAGGCTTTTTCTACTCCCTCAATCCCACTGAGGACATCTTCAATCTCTCCTAATTCAATCCGTACCCCATTTAATTTAATTTGATTGTCACTGCGTCCTATTACTTCTAAAGTTAGATCAGGAAGCAGTCTGCCTAAGTCTCCAGTACGATAAACTATATCCCTCCCCCCATTCAAAGGATTAGGCACAAAAACTGAATGAGTTAAGCTTTCATCTTGATAATAACCTTTGGTTAAATAGGGGGATTTAACGAACACTTCTCCTACTTCTCCTATTGCCCTGGCGCGATTTCCATCAACCACTGCATAAGCGGCATCTGGCAAAGTTTGACCACCCGGAACCCGTTCATAGGGAATATTATTAGGGTTAGGAATTCGATAAAAATGCTTAACAAATGTAGTTTCACTTGCCCCATAAATATTCACAAATTCTGTCTGAGAGCCAAAAATTTGATGCCATTCAGCCAGTTCTTTCACAAATAAAGGCTCTCCTCCTAAGACAAAAATTCGCAAACTTTTCAGGAGATTATGTGCATTAACTAAACCACGCCCCATCTTTAAAAATAGACGCATTACCGAGGGGACAGTGTGTAGTAAGTTAATTTTCCATTCTCCTATTCGCAGTAATAAAAGCTCTAAGTCTTCTCGCTCTGTACTCTCTGGAATATACAGAGTTCCCCCTGAGCATAAAGTCACACAGGTTTCCCTCAAATAAGCATCAAAATTAATTTGAGCAATTTGTAAACAGCGCCAACTTTCATTAATGCCAAATTCCCGTTTTTCCCAATCAATGAAATGACGTAAGCTGCCGTGACTGCCTAAAATTGCTTTAGGTTCACCGGTTGAGCCAGAAGTAAACATAATATAATTAGAATCATCAGCATCCGGCATAGCTAGAAGGGGTTGCAGTTTGCTTAATTGGCAAGGAAACTCTTGATAATCCATGCCATTCCACTGATGATATTGCTGAATTTTATGAGCCTTAACCACTAAGATATGAGGCGGTTTTTCTAATGCGGATAGTTGGGGTTTAATCCCCTCTAAATTCTCAGCCGCAACTAAGATAATTTCGGGGCTAGTTTTAATCATCATGCGTTGCCGGCGCTCCTCTGGTTCATCTAAACGTAAAGGTAAATAGATTCCTCCAGCTTTAAATACTGCCAGCATAGCGATTAACTGACGATAATCTCCCTCTAGGAGAACACCACAAACCTTGTCTTTTTCCACGCCTAATTCTTTTAAGGCATAAGCCCAAAAGTTAGTTAGTTCATGTAATTCTTGATAGCTAAATTTACCCCCAGGATAAATTATCGATGTTTTCTCTGGTTTGGCTGCAACTTGGTCAATAAAATCATGGATAATAGTACGGGTTTCTAAGCGAGGAATAGGATTGATAAAATTGGCAATAAAAGCGGTTTCTGCTGCCGATAACAAAGAAATGTCTTTGACTGGTTGGGCGGGGTTAGATAGCATTTCATTCAAGAGTTTATCGAAGTGAATGAGACATTTTTTCATCCTCTCCTCTTGGAATAAGTCGGTGTTATAAATTAGCTCTAATCTGAGTTTTTCCTGATCTTCACTAAACACAAAAGATAGATCAAACTTACTGGTCGGGGTCAGGGAATCTAGAGATTTTATTTGTATATTTTCCAAGCCTACAGGTTGATCAAAATTTTGCAGAAGGACTAATATATCAAACAAGGGAGTGCGGTTAATTTCTCTAGAAACAGCTAATTTTTCTACTAAAATATCAAAGGGATAATCGGAATGTTCTAAGGCTTCGGTAACGGTTTGACGAACCTTTGCGAGTAGATTTTTGTAGCCTTTTTCGGGTTCAATTTGGTCACGAATAACTAAGGTATTGAGAAATAAACCGATTAGAGATTGCAGTTGAGGATGGCTTCTGGTGGCGATTTCTGTACCAATAGTAATATCATGTTGACCACTGTAGCGATACAGTAATATTTTTACAGCCGCTACCAATGCCATGAATAGGGTTATTTCGTTTTCTTGACAAATTTTTCTTAATTTAGAAATCGTTTCTCGGTCAAATGTCCAGCTTAAATGAGAACCCTTAAACGTCTTTATTTGGGGACGTTTAAAGTCTGTCGGTAAGTGAACTCTGGTCAGTTGTCCATTGTCCAGTTTTTGCCGCCAGTAATCTAGGTTTTTGGGATTATTTTCGCTTCTTAAAAGATTATTTTGCCATCCTGCATAATCTTTATATTGTATCGGCAATGGCTCTATACTAGGCTGTAATCCTTTGGCTAAATCAGAGTAGTATTGTAAGCATTCTTTAGCTAACAAACTCATTGACCAACCATCACAGATAATATGATGAATTTCTAACTCTAAAATATATTCATTCGGAGATAGTTTATAAATCTTAGAGCGCACCAGGGGACTTTTCTCTAAGTCAAACGGTTTTCTCTCTTTTGCAATCGTTTCTAGGATTTCTTCATCAGGTTTATTTGTCCAGTCTTTAAATTCCCAATCAAAAGGACGATTTTGCAGGATGTTCTGTTGTGGTTCACCGTTAATTAAAATGAAAGATGTCCGCAGGGATTCATGACGGGAAATCAATAATTGTATGGCTTTTTCAAAGACATCTGGGCTAAAATCTCCTGCTATTTTGAGGGTGGAAACAATATGATAAGCTACATTATTGATATCCATCTGTTGCAAGACATAGAAACGTCTCTGAGCATGGGATGTTTCGTAGGTTTCCTGTGCAGATACAAGGGGAATAGTGGCTACCGTCAGAGGGGTAACAGTGCTTAATAATGCTGCTTGTTCAGCAATGGTAGGATGGGCAAATACTTGTTTAATGGGCAAAGATTGCCCTAACTTTTCCTGAATTTTACTCACTAGAGAAATAGCTTTTAAGCTATGTCCTCCTAACTCAAAGAAGTTGTCACTAACCCCTATTTTGGATACCTGAAGAACATCTTGCCAAATCTGAGCTAAGAGGCTTTCTTTTTCATTTCTTGGGGCTATATAAGCAGATTCAATAATTGATGTCTCATCGGGGATAGGTAATTTTTTCCTGTCTATCTTGCCATTGTTATTTAAGGGAAAATCCGACAACATTACAAAGGCAGAAGGGACCATATAAGCGGGGAGTTGCTGCTGTAAGAAACGGCGTAGCTCCTGAGGAGTTAATAAAGAATTTTTTCTGATTACATAAGCAACTAACCGTTGATTATATAAGGTATCTTCCCGCATAATCACAACAGTTTGTTCAACGTTGGGATGAGTTTCTAAAACCGTCTGAATTTCTCCTAATTCAATGCGTAAACCTCTCAGCTTAACTTGATTATCAATCCGCCCTAAATATTCAATATTGCCCTCAGGAAGATAGCGAGCTAAATCTCCGGTTTTATATAATTTCCCCTCAGCAAAAGGGTTAGAAATAAATTTTTCTTGAGTTAATTCCAGACGATTGAGATATCCACGCGCTAAACCCATTCCACCAATATGTAATTCTCCAGCAACACCAATAGGAACCGGTTGGAGATAACTGTCGAGAATGTAAATCTGGGCATTAGCAATGGGAGTTCCAATAGAAATTTGGGAATTTGGCTGACAGCACCAGATAGTAGTCTCAACCGCTACTTCTGTTGGTCCATAAGCGTTATATAATTCACAGTTTAACTGCTGAAAAAATCGTTGATTGAGTTCATAAGATAAGGCTTCTCCCCCGACAATTACTCGTTTTAAACAGTGGCAATATTTGCTCTTGGGATGTTGCAGAAAAACTCGCAATATTGAGGGAACACAAGTGAAATAAGTTACTTGTTCTTGCACAATTAAATCTATTAAATAATCTATATCTTTATACCCGTCAGGTTTAGCCACGACTAGAGAAGCACCAGATATTAAAGACGAAAAAATTTCCCAGACTGAACCATCAAAACTCAAGGAAATAATTTGGAGAATGCGGTCTTCAGAGGTAATATTATAATGACCAATAGTATATGTCAGAGTATTACAAATTCCTCTATGAATATTCATCACGCCTTTGGGTTTTCCCGTTGAACCTGATGTATAAATAACATAGGCTAAATTCTCAGGAGTCGTTAGATTGAAGGGATTTTCTGGACTATAGGTAGCTATCTTTTCCCAATCCCTATCTAAACACAGTAACTCGGCCTCAGTTTGGGGAAGAAAATCCCCTAAAGATTCCTGAGTTAACACCAAAGAAACCCCCGAATCTGAGAGGATATCCCCCAAGCGCTCGGTAGGATAATCCGGAGCTAAAGGTACATAAGCTCCCCCGGCTTTTAATATCCCTAATAAACCGATGACCATCCCTAGGGAACGCTCCATAAAAATCCCGACCAAACTTTCTGGACCTACACCCTTATCTCGTAAACAGTGAGCTAACTGATTGCCCCGGTTATTTAACTGTTGATAGGTTAATTTTTGTCCTTCAAAAATAACCGCTATTCCCTGCGGATTCTGTGCAACTTGTTCCTCAAATAATTGATGTAAAGACTTATCTAAAGGATAATCTGCCTCGGTATTGTTCCACTCTACTAATAACTGATGTTGCTCTTGTGTTGTCAATATAGGTAATTGTGTTACCCGTTGCCGAGTATCAGTAACAATCCCTGTTAAAATAGTCTGTAAATGTGCTGCCATCCGTTCAATCGTATCCTGAGTAAAACGGCTAGTATCATAGACTAACTGAATCAGTAACTCCTCTTTAGGAATAGCAACCACCGTCAAAGGATAATTAGTTTCCTCAAAATTCTCCACATCCTTAACCCTTAAGGATTGACGAGAATCTCTCGATAACGCTTCTCTAGGATAATTCTCAAAAACGACCAAACTCTCAAACAGGGGAACCCCCGGTGGAATATCACTTAATCTCTGTATTTCAGCCAGAGAAACATAAGCATAATCCTGAATTTCTGCTTGCTTTTGCTGTAATTCCTGTAACCAAGATAGCAATAAATCTGATTCTCTGATGGAGACTCGCAGCGGCAATGTATTAATAAATAATCCTACCCTATGTTCTACCCCTGATAAATCATGAGGGCGACCAGAAACCGTAACCCCAAATAAAACTTCTGACTCCCCACTATAGCGACTGAGAAGAATCGCCCAAGCGGCCTGTACTAGAGTAGATAAGGTCAGATTATGCTTTTGCGCCAAAGATTGCAGGTCTTTGGAGTGAGAAGCCGATAAATGACAGTTATACTCTTTATAAGTCGGCTTACCTTCAGATTTCATTAACTGGAGTCTGTCCACCCTCAGGGGGGTGGGAGTCATAAACCCTTCAAGAGTTCGCTGCCAAAAACTCTCAGCAATAGATGGGTTTTGCTCCTGTAACCAAACAATATAATCTTGATAAGGACGCGGCAAAGGAAGATGATAACTTTTCCCTTGAATACCTGCCTCATAAAACCCTAAAACTTCTTGATAAATAATAGGCATACTCCAACCATCCAGAATAATATGATGATGATTGCAGAGGAATTTATAAGTTTGGTCCGATAGTTGAATCATCAAGCAACGCATTAAAGGAGCAACTTTGAGTTCAAACCCTTGTTGACGCTCTGTTTCTAACAATAAATCTAAACGTTGTTGTTGCTCTGTGGGGGAAAGATTGCGCCAATCTTGATAATCCCAAGGCAAATCAACCTTTTTTCGCACAATTTGCAGAGGTTTTTCCCGTTTTTCCCAAAGAAATAGAGTCCTTAATACCGAGTGACGCTCTACAACTTTTTCCCACGCTTGCCTAAAAACTGCAAGGTTAATTTCTCCCTCCAGAGTAATTAGAGTTTGACTACAATAAATCCCTGAATCAGGAGTATAAAGACTATGAAAGAGCATCCCTTCCTGCATGGGGGAAAGAGGATAAATAGACTCCACATTTTTGGCGGGTTGATTTTTTGTGTCTGCCATGAAAGATTCTCCTTATTAGTCAATTTCTGCCAGAATATCGTCTAATTCCTGTTGATTCAAGTGCGCTACTGGAAAATCTGAGGGAGTGTAACCCCCAGCATCAGGAGATAAACAATGCTCAATCAATTTCAGCAAAGCTTCTTTATAGCTGCGCCCTAAATATTCTACCGTCGAACGTTCATAGATGAGATCGCTATAAGTCCAGTTTACTTGTAACTGTCCCTCGATAACTCTGGCCGTAATCTCTAATAAATGACTACGATGTCCCTTAAGACTGTGATTGGGCCCCTTAGACTCATCCGCTAATTTCCAATCCCCTTTTTGCAATTGTCCTTGCTCAAATTGACCTAAATAATTAAACAAAACTTCTCTGGCAGGAATTTCAGCTAATTGAGACTTAATATCAGCATCATCACTCAAATATCGCGAAATTCCATAGCCAATTCCCCTGTGAGGAATAGCTCGTAACTGTTCTTTAATAGATTTGAGCCGCTCACCGGGGTGATTTTCGGGGGGGAGTCGCAAAATAACCGGAAAAAGACTGGTAAACCAACCTACCGTCCTCGATAAGTCAACCTCACTGAACAAATCTTCTCGTCCGTGTCCTTCTAAATCAAGAGATATGGTCAAATTTTCTGTCCATTCTGTCAAAGTTTCCGCTAAAGCGGTTAACAAAACCTCATTAATTTGAGTGTTATAGGCAGCGGGGACTTTTTGCAAGAGGGTGCGGGTTTGTTCTTCATCTAGAGTCACCGTGACATCATTTGCCGTCGCTACTGTATTGTATTGTTTTCCAGCCTCGTCATCTACAGGTAAATTTCTCGCCTCTAACCAAGGTTGAGTTAACCAATAGTCTAATGGCTCTTTCGCTTTTTCCCCTTGTCCATAATCCCTCAAGAGAAGCGCCCAATCCTGAAAGGCTATGGTTTTAGGTGGAAGTTCTACATTCTCCCCCCTTTCTAGCTGTTGATAAGTCATCAATAAATCTTCTAACAAAATTCGCCAAGATACACCATCAACCCCCAAGTGATGAATAATAATCAGTAACCGACTGGGTTGATAGGGTGCCAATTCCAATAGTACCGCCTTGATTAATAGTCCAGTAGAGAGGTTTAAACTTGCCTGTTGAGTTGTTGCCATTGCTAAGAGAGTTTCCCTTTGCTGAGATTGAGGAATAGAAGACAAATCAATCACTTCAAAAGGTACTTCCTCCGGCATTCCTTCATTAACTTGTTGCCATTGTCCTTCCTCCACAGTAAACCGTAACCGCAAAGCGTCATGATGTTCAATTAATTTTCTCAGAGATTGAGCTAACAAATCAGCTTTCAGGTGACGGGGAACTTCTAAGAGGACAGACTGATTAAAGTGGTGCATTTCAGCGCGATTTTGCTCAAAAAACCACAGTTGAATGGGAGTGAGAGGCACAATACCCGTCACTAAACCCTGTTTAGCTAATTCGGCTGTGGAATAATCGGCAACTGTAGCTAGTTCAGCAAGAGTAGGATATTCAAATATCTGTTTAGGGGTAATCTTCAACCCGGCTTGACGAGCGCGAGCGACAACCTGAATACTGAGAATAGAATCGCCCCCAACTTCAAAAAAGCGGTCATAACGACTCACTTGTTTAATTCTGAGAACATCTTGCCAAATACTGGCCAAAATCTTTTCTTTCTGAGTATGCGGGGGGACAAAATCCTGCTCAGATGTCCAAGGTATCTCAGGGAGGGGTAAACTGGAACGGTCAATTTTTCCATTGGGAGTCAGAGGGAGAGCTTCTAAGGAGACAAAAAGAGCCGGAATCATATACTCTGGCAATTTCTGTCCCAAGAAACGACGCAAATCCTCAGTATTTATCGGGCCATTTTCTCCTACTAGATAAGCGACTAACCTCTTATTCCGATAGGAGTCTTCCCAAACCTTCACCACCTTTTGCTTAACTTGGGGATAAGTCCCTAGAGTTGCCTCAATTTCTCCTAATTCAATACGGAAACCCCGCAATTTTACCTGATTATCACCCCGCCCCAAAAAATCAATATTTCCATCGGGTAAATATCGGGCTAAATCTCCTGTTTTATAGAGTTTGGCATTGGGTTCATTACTAAACGGATTGGAGATAAATTTCTCGGCGGTTAATTCAGGTTGATTCAGATAACATCGAGCTAACCCTTTACCCCCGATATATAAATCACCAATAGTTCCTAGAGGAACCGGTTGCTTAAAAGAGTCCAGAATATAAACTTGAGTATTGGCAATAGGCCGGCCGATACTCGGTTGTCCATGGTGTCCTTTAGGCACTAAGCTAAAAGTGGAATAAGTGGTATCTTCTGACGGACCGTAGAGATTATAAACATTCTTAATGTTCTCCTGCTGGTAAAGCTTCTGGACCAATTGATTAGACAAAGCTTCTCCGGCGAGGTTTACCGTTTGCACAGTCTCAGGTATCGCCTCAATTTCCAGCAGTTGAGCGATCGCTGTAGGTACGGTATTAATTAATGTTACCTCTTTGGCTGCACTTAAACTAGGCAAATCTAGAACATTCTGGGCCAGAATAATCTTACCCCCCACAGCCAAGGGCAAAAATAGTTCAAATACTGACAAATCAAAACAAATAGAAGTAGCTCCCAAAACCCCCGCTAATTCCTCACTGCTAAAGACTTCCTTGGACCAATTCAGTAAGGTTGTGGTGCTGTGATGCTCAATGACAACCCCTTTTGGTTTCCCCGTTGAACCGGAGGTATAAATCACATAAGCGGTATTACTGGAACTTACGGGTAAAGAGAGGTTTTCGGGACTTTCTAGGGCTATATTTCTGGCTTCTGCCTCTAATATCACCAGATTCCCTGGATAATTCCCTAATTTCTCTACTAATTTTGCTTGTGTTAGCAACAAGGAAACTTGAGCATCTTCTAAGATAACATTGAGGCGTTCAGTTGGATAAGCTGGATCTAAAGGTACATAAGCTCCCCCTGCTTTGAGAATAGCTAATAACCCTATAACCATCTCAGGGGTCCGTTCTAGGCAAATTCCCACCAAAGACTCCGTTTTTACCCCTTTTTTGCCTAAATAATGCCCTAATTGATTCGCTTTTTCGTTTAATTGACGGTAGGTTAATTGTTCATTTTCTGTAATAATAGCGATCGCATCAGGACTGCGCTTAACTTGCTCCTCAAACAATTGATGAATACACCCATCCGGATAGTGAACCTCAGTATCATTCCATTCTTTTAATAATTGATGTTGTTCTTGCTCAGAAAGTAAACAACAAGTTTCATAACGTTCTAACCCTTCCGTTGCCATAGCGATGAGAGTTTTCTCGTAGTATCCTCCGATTAACTCCATCTGCTTTTCCCCTAGATAATTCCCATCATATTTAAGGGTAAGTTCTATTTGAGATGAAAGGGGATGAAGACTAAAATTAGCTAACAATGTAAAATTAGTTTGATTAAAAAACTTCCCTCCTAAGACCTCTAAATCTTTCACCCCGATGATACCTTGATAAACATGGAAATGAATAAAATTAAAAGCCGTATCAAACAAAGGTTGACCTGATTTTTGTAACTCAGCGAGGGGATATCTTCGCCAAGATAAGCATTCTCTTTCAACATCAAAAGCTTGCTTAACTAAATCGCTCCAAGGGCCTCCAGATAACTCTAAACGTAGGGGCAAAGTATTCAAAAATAAACCTAATATCTTTTCCCCATCGGCTGCTTCTAACCGTCCATTAGAGACTAAACCCGTAACAATATCCCTCTGATTATTCAGTAAACTTAATACCCGAAAATGAGCCGCCAATAAAACACTTTTTAGGGGGACTCCCACTTGTTTACCGAGTTGTTTTAATCCCTGAGATACCTGACTAGATATAGGAACTAACCAATCCCAATCTTGATTAACTTGATTAGATTTCGACCACTGAGGAAGTTTAGTCAGCGTCACATCTCTGAGTTTTTCTTGCCAATAATTCTGGCATTCTGGCGATTGAATAGTTTTCTTTTCTAAGGCAACAAAATCCCTAAAACTGAGAGCGGGAGGTGGAGAGAGAGGGAGAACTTTTTTGTCGAGAAGGTAGAGATACTGCTGTAACAATTCTGTGAGCAACGAAGCCACACTCCAACCATCTAAAATAGAGTGATGAAAACTGAAAGTTAGGTTAAAGTTATCCTGACTGCGGCGATGGAGATGAAAGCGAAATAAAGGAGGACTATTCCAGTCAAAAGTGCAGATTTTTTCCCGCTCAATCCAATCATCAATAGCCGTGTCTTGTTCAGAAGTAGATAGATGGGTTAGGTCATCTAATCCTAAAGGAACATCGATTTGTCGGTGAACTAATTGTAGGGGTTCCTGATATTCAAAGAGTGCGAAACTGGTTCGTAATACCGGATGCCGCTGGACAATCTCCTGAATAGCACTATGTAAAGCGGGAAAACTAAAATCAGCACGAATATGATAGGTAAACACATCATGGTACACCGATAGATTCCCCTGATATTCACTATGAAATATCATCCCCAATTGTAGAGCAGTTAGAGGATAAGCATCCTCCACTTCCTCCGGTAAATTGAGGCGAACTTCTTGAGAAATTAAACTAAAAACTTCCGTTTTTTCAGTCCCTAAAGTATCAATTTCATAGCTAACGCAATTGGCCAATTCTTGAATGGTTTGATGTTGCAATAATTGGGGTAAGGAAAAATGAAAACCCATTTGTCGCGCCTTAGCGATCACTTGTATTCCCCGAATCGAATCCCCCCCAAGTTCAAAAAAATTATCGTGAATACCAACCTCTTCGATGCCCAAAACTTCAGCCCAAATCAGTGCTAAAATTTCCTCAAGAGGGGTACAAGGTGCGACAAAATTCTCCGAATTCCTTAAACTGTTATAGCTTGGAGAGGGTAGGGCGCGACGGTCAATTTTTCCACTATTTGTCAGAGGAATAGCATCCAATTGCACAAAGGCATGAGGTATCATGTATTCTGGGAGTTGGTTTTGCAGATAACTCCGCAGTTGGGGAATCAGTTTACTGTTTAACTTAGACCTTAAAGGGTGATTTGCATAAAGTTGCCATTCAGGTTTTGCGGTGTGGGTGGGGGTAAAAGCGATGTAATTTCTACGGGAATTTTCCAGCGGGGCAAAAATCACATCGTAACGGTCTGGAGTATCCGACCAAGTTACCCAAACCGAAAGGGATAAATCCTCAGCTAAAGCCGAAAAATCTTCAGGTTCTACGGCATTTTCTGGTATAATGTCCGATTTAATGGCTTGAAATTCCTCGGTCGTCCCCAAGTCTTGAGAATTCCTCAACAATTCCGCACTTTTTAAAGGTCTGAACAAGCGAGAATTAGGGACACCTATCACCCTTAACCCCTCAGATTTCCCCAGTTGATTTCTTGCCTCAGATAAAGTCAGCTGCTGTTCAGTCCAGTTTAATTCTGGAAAGTCGGTGCTAAAATCCAGAATCGTTTCAATCCGCAGAACAACATTATAACGGAATTGAGTTAATTCGTTGTGGTGTTGACCTCTCTCTAGATGAATCTCGACTTCAGTAATCTGAGGAAAATAGGACTGAATTGCTCTAAAAAAATCTGGGTCAATAAATAATTCATTTTCTTGCTCAATTTTTCTCTGTACTCGCTGTTTAAAATCCTTAATCGAATCTTCAGGGTTAGCCTTATAAAGTTCTACATCAGCGTGAAAAGCTTCCATGAGTTGCAAGTTTCGCACATCTCCAAGGAAAATACACCCCCCCGGAGTTAGTACCTTGATAGCTCCCTCTAAAACCCTCAGTAAGTAATCTATATGGGGGAAATACTGCACAACCGAGTTAAGGATAATTGTATCGAATCCTTCTGACTCCAAACCCTCAAAATTATCGGCTGTGCTATGCAATAGCCTGACTTGCTCTAGCTGAGGCCCTTCTTGATTAATTCGCTGAATATCGTCTAAGGCTACTGATGAAATATCGGTTCCCCAATAACACTGGCAATGGGGAGCAACTTGGAATAATATTAACCCGGTTCCACAACCTATTTCCAGAACTTTTTTAGGTTGTTGAGCGAGAATAACCTTAACTTTATCATCTAGCCATTCTCGCATCTGAGCAACTGGGATAGGTTCCCCCGTGTAACTACTATTCCAGCCAACAATATTAAATATACCCTCAGAATCTGCCGATGTTTGGCTGTAAATTTGGTTATAGAGGCTTTGCCATTGCTCGATTTGCTCATCGAATAATTGCCCTTTTTCTGAAGTCGCCAAGAGTTCCCCCTCTTGAGACTGACCCACAACATAAGCAATTAGTGTTTTACTCCCTGTTTCTGTCTCCGATGCAATGACTACCGCTTGCTCAACTGCTGGATGTTCACTGAGTATAGTTTCAATTTCCCCAAGCTCAATCCGGAAACCTCGAATCTTAACTTGATGGTCAATACGCCCCAAAAATTCAATATTTCCATCGGGTAAATACCGGGCTAAATCTCCCGTCTTATATAATTTTGCCCTAATTTCTCCCCCTATTTCTCCTTCGACCTTAGCAAAAGGATTAGGGATAAATTTCTCGGCCGTCAATTCGGGACGATTGAGGTATCCACGAGCTAAACCTATGCCACCAATGTGTAATTCTCCCACAATTCCTATAGGAACTGGTTGTAAATCCGGATTAAGAATATAAATCTGAGTATTGGCAATTGGTTGACCAATACTCACTAGAGCTTTTTGATTCTCCGGCAAACAGGGCCAGTAAGTCACATCAATCGCCGCCTCAGTCGGACCGTAGAGGTTGTGAA
Organism: Microcystis sp. M179S2; assembly: GCF_020245805.1. Classification (NCBI taxonomy): domain Bacteria; kingdom Bacillati; phylum Cyanobacteriota; class Cyanophyceae; order Chroococcales; family Microcystaceae; genus Microcystis; species Microcystis sp. M179S2. Next base: position 43,755 of record NZ_JADBUE010000141.1, read on the forward strand.
GTTCACAGTCAAAATGCTCAAAAAAGCGTTGTGTTAACTCTAATGACAAAGCTTCCCCACTACAGAAAACCCGCTTGAGAGAACTACATTCTTTTAGCTCTGGTTCTTGCAGAAACACTCGCAACATTGAGGGGACAAAATGAAGGGTAGTGATTTGCTGCTTTTGGATCAATTGTATTAAATAGGTACTATCTTTATGACCTTCTGGTTTAGCTACCACTAGGGTTGCACCGGCTAATAAGGGCCAAAAGAATTCCCAGACTGAAACATCAAAACTAAAAGGGGTTTTTTGTAAAATGCCATCACTCTTAGTTAACTGATAAGTATCCTGCATCCACAACAAACGATTCCTAATCCCCTTATGATTATTCATTACGCCTTTAGGCTTACCTGTGGATCCCGAAGTATAAATAACATAGGCTAAATTTTCCCCCGTTACGCCACTGTCACAATTGTTCTGACTTTCTTGAGAAATTGCTGGCCAATCTGTATCCAAAGCAACAACAATTCCCCGGTATTCCGCCAACAATCCCCGCAGCGATTCCGCAGTAATGATCACTTTTACCCCAGTATCTTCTAATAGATAACTTAGGCGTTCTTGAGGATAATTAGGATCTAAGGGGACGTAAGCTCCTCCGGCCTTCAAAACAGCCAATAATCCTACTACCATTTCTAAGGAACGCTCTAGATAAATTCCTACTAATTCCTCTGGTTTTACTCCTAATTTTTGTAGATAATGACCAAGTTGATTGGCTTTTTCATTTAATTCTTGATAAGTTAATTCTTGATTTTCAAAAATGACCGCCACTCTCTCAGGGTAAAGTTTGGCTTGCTCTTCAAATAGCTGATGAATCCATTGCTTTTCAGGATATTGAATGGCCGTATCATTCCAATCTCTCAGCAATTGTTCTCGTTCTTTTGTCGTTAATATATCAATTTCTGATAAATATATATCGGGATTACTCGTCACTGTTTCTAAGATTTTCCGGTAATGTCCTAGCATTCTCTCGACAAAATCTCTGGGAAATTTATCTTTAATAAAAGTGACAGAAACACCACTATCATCCGCTGCTATGGCAAAAACTAATTGAAACCGATTTAAGGAAGAAATGTCGGCGCACAGCCCTTCTTTGATCACAGCAACGTCAAAAATATTCTCTAGATTTCCTCCTCTTGCTGCCAAGGTTTTGACCAAACTATCCAGAGTATAGTTTTGATGGCGATATCCTTCTTGTAAATCTTTACGAATGATTCTTAGTAAATCTTTAAATGAACTAAAATTCTGTTGATTGAATCGGCAGAATATCAGGCTCTCTAATTTTTCTGTATTCAAAGCTCCTGTAGCCGTGGCAAACTCGACTTGAGCAGTATATTTAAACATTAAAACTTGGACAACAGCCAGATAAAATGCTAATTTATTAACGGAATTGTTTGCCGTTAAACTGTTGATTTTTTCCTGTAAATCTGTAGAGATAACTTCAATAACGCTATCTTGCTCCCCGGTTTTATTCTGACTTACATTACCAAATAGAGTAGTTACTGGATCTATTTCTTGAAGTTGCCGAATTTGGTAATCTATTGAAACCAGATGTGCTTCCATTGCTGTTCTAAGTAGTTGGACAAAAGTAAAGTTAACTGTAGGGTAAGGAGTCAGGAGTCAGGAGACAGGAGACAGCTTTTGTGTATTCTCCCCACTTGCCACTTGCCACTTTCAAGTCAGGAGTCAGTAAGAATTGCGGCAATTTACATTTCTTAAGATAGACAACAGAATTTATGTCCGACTACTTAACCTTTTCCCTAAATAGTAGTTGATGGCGGTATTCAGAGTCATGGGGTACAATGCTTTTTTCCCCGTTCCCAGTTCCCTTAAAGCGATAATTCCCGTCTCTGACGAGTGGGATTATTGCTATACGAACTACAGGAAACCCGCCTAGGGCTAAGGTCGAGGTTTCTGTCGCTTGTTCACAATTGTTCTGAGCCTCGACATCATAGCATATTAACCGACATTCTGCACATCTCCATATACTTTTACAAATTTTTACATTCCCTGGGATGTTTTGACGAAAAATCTTCATTGTAGAAACTACTGTGGGAGCAATAAATTAGTAAAAATTATTAATTGAATATTAAGAAGTGCGGAAAGTGTGACATTTAAAGATAGATTAGCGCAAGACTATCAGATCTGAGGATGCCACACCCCATAAACGTTTATTGCAGATGTCTATTGACAATTACTACCTTGATCAGGTACGATTAGCTGTCTGGTCGTAATAGCTGAAGAAGTGACAACGAGGTGGAAATTTAAGTGAGGTGCGGGGAAAATTTCCTCACTGTAAGCCATCAAATTAATCGACTCACCAGGTAAAAACCAAATTCCCTCGTTATCTTTCGGCGAAAGTCTCAAGCTTTTTCCCTACACCCTAACCCCGACACTCTACACCCTGTTTCACTTTCCATCTGCTTGTCACCCCGTCAGTCGCAATAATTATTCTTTTCCAAGTCGATTCTAACACTATGGACTTTCAAGATAAAAAGAACTTATCCGAAAACGACCAATCAATCCAAGCTAGAGTTTTTAAAGCTCTTAGTGAAGCTAAAGAAAAATTAAAAGCTTTCGAGTCTCAACAAAGCGAACCCTTAGCTATCGTCGGTTTAGGTTGTCGTTTCGGTCATAATATTGCGACACCTGAATCCTTCTGGTCTTTCCTCAAAGCGGGTAAAAATAACCTCAGAGAAATACCTAAGGAGCGCTGGAACCAGCAGGATTTTTATGATTCAGATCGGAATAAAGTGGGTAAAATCTATGTTTCTCAGGGGGGGTTTCTTGATGATGTCTCCCAGTTTGATGCCCATTTTTTCGGAATTGCTCCCAAGGAAGCCGTCGCTATGGATCCTCAGCAAAGGTTGCTTTTAGAGGTAGCCTATGAAGCTTTGGAAAATGCAGGAATGGCAACAACGACGGCTAGAAGGGGAAAAACAGGGGTTTTTATCGGGATTACCAACAATGACTATGCCCGTATTCTTACCTCAAATGAGGACTATAATGCCATCGGAGCCTATCATATTTCGGGTAATCATACTAATGCGGCAGCTGGGCGTATTTCTTACCTTTTAAATCTTAATGGTCCGAGTTTGGCAGTAGATACCGCTTGTTCTTCTTCCTTAGTCGCTGTTCATCTCGCTTGCCGTTCCTTACGTTCCCAAGAATGCAGACAAGCTTTAGTCGGAGGAGTGAACTTAGTTTTAACTCCAGAAGTCGTCATCGCCTTGTGCCGCAATCAGATGTTGGCCCCAGATGGCCAATGCAAAACCTTTGACGAAAGTGCCGATGGGTTTGGAATCGGCGAAGGTTGCGGAGTCATCGTCTTAAAAAGACTCAGTGACGCTCTGGAAGATGGTGATCACATTTGGGCAGTGATTCGAGGGACCGCAGTCAACAACGATGGAGCTAGTGGCGGCTTTACCGTTCCTAATGGGCCTGTGCAGAGAGAATTAATCAGAGAAGCTCTGGCTGACGCTCGTTTAGATGCCGAGGCGATCGATTATGTTGAAGCTCACGGTACAGGAACATCTTTGGGAGATCCCATCGAAATTAAAGCCATAGCCGAGGCATTATGCCTCAATCGTCGGAAATCTAACCCGTTATTAGTCGGTTCTCTCAAAACTAATTTAGGTCATCTGGCGGCGGCGGCTGGAATTTCAGGATTAATTAAAACCGCATTATCGCTACACTACCGTGAAATTCCGGCTCATCTAAATCTTAAAAAACCCAATCCTCATATTAATTGGGATGCCTTACCGATTAGTATCGTTACGCAAAATTGTCCTTGGAATGTTAACAATGGCAAGCTCAAAGCGGCTGGAGTCAGTTCTTTTGGAGCATCGGGAACCAACGCTCATGTTATTTTAAGCGAACCGCCTCAACCGCAACCCCAAAACCCCAAAATATCCCCCATTCTCGTTACTTTTTCGGCTAAAGAACCCGAACGTTTACGTCTTTTTACGACTCAATTTGTGGATGATCTTGAGCAGAAAACATCTCTCAACGTCAAGGACATTGCCCTATCTTTAAATACCGGTCGTTTTCCCCATAAACATCGTCTCGCTCTTTTAGTTTCTAATCAAGAGAATCTGCGCCAAGGCATTCAGGCTTTTCTCAAGAGCGATGGGGATGAAAAGCAATTTCAAAATATTCAAAATAATAGCTTCGACATCATTTATGGAGAAGCGCAAAGCAATCCTAAAATTGCTTTTCTCTGCCATGACGAGCAAGAAATTAGTCCAGAAATCATTGAAACCCTGCTCAATAATGAGCCAGTATTTTATGATGCTTTTAGGCACTGTGATCATCTGTTTAAAAAATATTTAGAATTTTCTCTTCAGGAATTATTGTCATCTAAAAAAGCCTTAGAGCCTCAGATTCCTTTGTCTGTACAACCGGTATTATTTGCCTATCAATATGCTCTTTGTGAACTCTGGAAATCGTGGGGAATTTCTCCTTCTGCGATTTTAGGTTCTGGATTAGGGGAATATCTCGCCGCTCAACAAGCGGGCGTTTTTTCCCTTGAAGATACCGTCAAGCTGGTGACGAAACGCGCTCAAATTGGTCCACAAAACCCCAACTCAGAAGAACTTTTATCCTTGCTCAAAAGCACCCCAGAAGTCGATTCTAACTCTCCCGATATTACCCTAATTTATCAGGGTGAAGTGGTGAAAAAATCCCTCAGAAATTCCGTGAATAGAGGGGAAAGGATTAGGCAAAAATCCGACGAAATCGCCCAGGGAATTTCTACTTTGCATCAAATGGGATATCAAATCTTCCTAGAAATGGGAATCAGTGCCAATCTCATTAATATAGGTCGTCAAAAGTTAGGGGTAAATTCAATTCTATGGTTATCTAGTTTAGGGGAAGATTGTCACAGTGATCAGCATGAGCAAAGGGTGCTAGGTCAACTCTATGTACGAGGATTTAATATTAACTGGGAAGCCTTTCATCGCTCACATCCCGGGCAAAAAATTAGTTTACCTAATTCGCCTTTTATCCGCAAACGCTACTGGATAAATTCTGGCAATAAATCAGAGTCTTCTAGCTATAAAAACCCTAATTATTACTCTGGACATCCCTTACTAGGCGATCGTTTTCCTTCTCCCTTAGCTCTCCTTCAATATCGAGGGAGCATTAGTCAACATAAACCTGCATTTTTAGGAGAACATCAGGTTTTTGATCAGGCCATATTGCCAGCATCTGCCTTGATAGAAATGGCTTTAGCTGCCGGGGAGAATCAAAGAGTTATTTTAGAAAATGTTGAATTTAAGAAGGCATTAATTTTAAAAGATACGGAAGACACATTACAGTTAATCATTGAGCAAAAAAGCTTTAAAATTTACCATGAACTTGAGCCAAATTGGGAAATATTAGTTACTGGAAAAATTGAGGAATTGAAATCAACTAATTTAACCCATTGTCATCTAGAAGAAATCGCCAAAAATTGTCCTGAAGAAGTCGATATAAACTCCTTTTATGAAACTTATCAAAAATCAGGGATAAATTACGGGAGTAACTTTCGGCTCATTCATCAACTGAAGCGCGGAGAAAATACAGCTTTTGCTCAAATCAAATTAACCGATAGGTTAGAGCGGGAAAAATATCATTTCCATCCCGCTATGTTAGATGCTTGTTTTCAAGGTATTGCTGCCATTTTATTTAAAGAAGAATCCTCAGTAACTTATGTTCCTGTTCGCCTTGGTAAATTGGCATTTTTCCACCCTCCTGATGAGCAGGTAATCAGCGCGGTTCGACTGAAGAACTCCTCCCCTAACCCTAACATTATTATCGCTGATATTGATATCTATTCCCCCCAAGGTCAACCCTTAGCATCCCTCACCAACTTAGAACTAAAAGCCGTTCAATCTCAAGAGATTATCCCCCAAGAAATCCCCCCTCAAATCTATCTAGAAGAATGGATACCTTGCGAGGAATTATTAGGGAATGGTAGAGACACTTTAGTAGCTCCCCAGGTGATTAAAAATCAAATTCACCCCGCACAGTTAGAACAACAACTAGGGGAAAAATTGGGGCAATATGAGCGCTTAATGGAGGCCTTAGAAAAGTTAAGCGTAACCTATATTTGGCAAGCCTTAACAAAACTTAATGGACAGCCAAAATTAGGTCAAACTTATTCCGAAGCACAGATAGCAAATCAAGGTCAAATTGTCGATTTTTACCGACCTTTATTATCTCGATGTTTAAGCATTTTAGCTGAAGAAAAAATCGTTAATCAGACAAAAGATGGCTGGTTATTCCTCAAAGAATTAGAAGCACCTTCATCGCCATCGCAAATTAAAATTCTCCGCCAAGAATTTGCCGATTATCCAGCAGAAATTAGTCTCATGGAGCGTTGTGGCTCTGCTTTGGCAGCAGTCATGAGTCGTCAAGTTGAGCCATTAGAACTACTCTTTCCTCAAGGGGATTTAGAAGCGATCGCATCAATTTATTCGGAAGCTGCCGGAGCTAAATTGATGAATCAGTTAGTCGCCACCACAATCAGCCGTGCTATTGAGAATTTACCCCCCCATTATCCCCTAAGAATTCTCGAAATTGGAGGAGGAACAGGAGCCGTTACTGCTGGCATTTTACCTCACTTACCCACAGAACATATCGAATATGTATTCACCGATATTTCCTCTAGTTTCTTAACAAGAGCTAAGGAAAATTTTAGAAACTACCCCTTTATTAAATATCAAACTTTAGACATTGAAAAAAATCCCTTTACTCAAGATTTTCTCCCCGGCAGTTTTGACATAATCATCGCCGCTAATGTTCTTCATGCCACAGCCAACCTTCAAAAAACCCTGGAAAATGTGCGCTCTCTCATCGCTCCTAAGGGACTACTAATCCTCTTAGAAAGTACAGGGGCAAGACGTTGGGTAGATTTAACCTTTGGCTTGACAGAAGGATGGTGGTTATGTAGTCAAGATCTGCGGCGGAATGGTTATCCGTTAATCAGCACAAAAGATTGGCAAAATTTACTGATTGAGAATCAATTTGAAGACATTAATATTATCGAACCAAGCCAAGCAAAAACCCGAAATTTATTAAAACAAAGTGTCATCATTAGTCGCAGCAGTGAGCAATTACCTTCTCTTTCGGCAAAATCTTACTATCATCAAATAATCTGGGCAGATAGTCAAGGAATTGCTAACGGTTTAATCCCTCTATTCCAACAGAGAGGAATAAGTTGTTCCTGCGTCTTTTCCCAAGATATTAACCCAGAAATTGCTGAAGATTACCTATCAATATTGAGAAACTCGATAACTTCAGAAACTCGTCAAATACTGTACTTCTGGGGCTTAGAAAAAATCCCTGGAGAAATGGATCAACAAGTCGAGATTCATTGTCAAAGATTTCTCTTTTTCTTACAAGCGTTATTGCAGCAAGAAAATCCGCCGGCTCTGATTTTAGTGACTCAAGGAGCAGTACCAGCAAAAGCCATTAAAACCCTGACCTCTCCCTCTCAAGCATCCTTATTAGGAATAGCCTTCAGCCTAGTCTTAGAACATCCTGAACTTAATTTTAAGGCGATTGACCTAGATCCAGATGAAGTAAACTCAGCCGACAAACTGCTGCAAGAAATCTACAGTAATCCCCAAGAAAACCGGGTTGCTTTGCGGGGGGAACAGCGTTTTTATCCCCGTTTAGTGCAGAGAAAACTTGAAGAGGGAAATATCAATTTTAGTCCTGATGGCTATTATTTAATCACAGGAGGCACAGGGGGGTTAGGATTAGCAACAACCCGATGGATGATTGAAAAAGGGGCGCGGAATTTAGTTTTGTGTAGTCGTCGAGGGGCAGAAGGAGTTAGCCCTGAAATATTAGCCAATCTCTCCTCTAGTGGGGCAGAAATTACCCTCAAAAAACTTGATATTACCGATGCTGAAAAACTGCACACTGTCTTAGAAGAATGCCGTTCTAAATATCCTGTACGGGGCGTTTTTCACATTGCTGGAACCTTAGACGATACCACCTTATTAAGACTAACACCAGAGCGCTTTAATTATGTTTTAGCTCCCAAAGTTAAAGGAACTTGGTTGCTTCATCAACTCACCCTAAATGACCCATTAGAATTCTTTGTCTGTTATACTTCTGCTGTATCTTTAATTGGCTCAGCTGGACAAGCCAATGCCGCGGCAGCTAATGCCTTTGAAGACGCTTTTATCTATTATCGTCAGGCGCATCATTTACCCGGAACGGTCATAAATTGGGGTCCTTGGAGCGAAATAGGTGCAGCAGTAGATCGCAATGTTTTGGAGAGATTAGCCGCTAAAGGATATGGGGCTATGAAACCCGATTTAGCCCTTAATGCTCTCGAAAAAATTCTCCTAAATCAGATTATTCGCGCTGGTGTAATTAAGATTGACTGGCAACAATTTCCTTATATTCATCAAAGCTTTTATAAAAACTTTCTGCCTCAAGGAAACCCCCAAGCAGCCCCCTCATCTGAGTTTTTAAAACAATGGCAAAATTTAACCTTAAAAGAGCGTCCTAATTGGCTAACTAATCATATCATTATGCGTGTTTCTACTGTCTTAGGACGCTCAAATGATGAAACTTTTTCCCCTCAACAAGGCTTTTTTGATTTGGGGATGGACTCTCTCACTTCTACAGAGTTACGAAATCTGTTACAAACTGACTTTAATTGTTCTCTCCCTTCGACAATTACTTTTCGTTTTCCGAACGTTGAAGCCTTAGTTAATTATTTACAGCGAGAAGTTCTAGATAATTGTCAACCAGTATTTACCCCTCAAATAAAAGCAGAAATTTCTCAAAAACAGCCAGAAAAATCACAACTCGATGATGATCCTATTGTTATTGTCGGCATGGCTTGTCGATTCCCCGGCGGTGCTAAGAATTTACAATCTTTCTGGGAACTTTTAGAACAGGGAAAAGATGCTATAACAGAAATTCCTCAAGAGCGCTGGGATCAGGAAACATGGTATGATCCTAATCCCGATGTCCCCGGCAAAATATACGCTCCTTACGGTGCATTTCTAGAACAAATTGAGGAATTTGATGGAGAATTTTTTGGCATTATTCCTAGAGAATCTGTCGCTATGGATCCTCAGCAGCGTTTACTCTTGGAAACCACCTGGCAAGCTTTAGAATCTGCTGGACAAAATCCCCAAAAATTACGCAACAGTCAGACGGGAGTTTTTATCGGTTGCATGACTCAAGATTATGCCCAATTAAGTTATTCTCCTCAAGCCATTAATGCTTATACTGGTTCAGGAACTTCTGTTAGTATGGCGGCGGGTCGTCTTTCTTATGTCCTTGGTTTACAGGGTCCATCAATGACTATTGACACCGCTTGTTCCTCCTCATTAGTAGCGATTCATTTAGCTTATAATGCCTTACTTAATGGTGAGTGCGATCTGGCTTTGGCTGGAGGGGTTAATATGATTTTAACTCCCATTATTTCTTTAATCGAAAGTCGCGCCCATATGCTTGCCCCTGATGGACATTGCAAAACCTTTGATGAGAGCGCGAATGGCATGGTGCGAGGAGAAGGCTGTGGAATAGTTGTTCTGAAAAGATTGAGCCAAGCAGTTAAGAATGGAGACCAAATTTTAGCGAAAATTTATGGCACAGCCGTCAATCATGATGGTCCAAGTAGTGGGCTAACTGTTCCTAATGGTCAAGCTCAAGAACAATTATTACATCAAGCCCTTAAACGTGCTAATCTCAAGCCTGAACAAATCGATTATATTGAAGCTCACGGCACTGGAACAGCCCTTGGTGATCCCATTGAATTAGAAAGTATGTCCGCCGTTTTTGGCCAACGCTCCCCTAATCGGCCTTTAATTATTGGTTCAGTAAAAACGAATTTAGGCCATTTAGAAGGTGCTGCCGGAATTGCCGGATTAATTAAAACCGTTCTAGCGTTACAACACCATAAAATACCTCCTCATCTTCACTTTAAAAATCCTAATCCCCGCTTTGATTGGAGTTCTCATATTTTTGAAGTTCCTGTACAAGGAAAACCTTGGCATATCAGCGAACGTCCAAGGATTGCTGGAGTAAGTTCCTTTGGATTTAGTGGAACGAATGCTCATATCATTGTTGGGGAAATTGACGCTGATTTACCTCAACCTTCGGAGAATAATTTTTATCTATTACCCCTTTCGGCTCGTTCTGAAAAATCGCTGCAAGAGTTAGCGAGAAGTTATCAAGATATTTTGACTGAGTCTATCAATTTAGCTGATGTTTGTTTTACCGCCAGTACAGGGCGGGGGATTTTTCCGCAACGAATCTGTATTTTAGCAGACTCAATAACCACGGCACAACGAGCATTAATTGATTACCAAGATGGTGAAGATTCTGACTCATTAATCCGACCGATTTTATCAGAGACTCCGCCAAAGATAGCTTTCCTCTTTTCTGGACAAGGCTCTCAATATTCCGGCATGGGAGAAACCCTTTATAACCGAGAAGTTGTTTTCAAGGAAACATTAGATCTTTGTGATCAAATTCTAGAACCCCTTTTAGAAAAATCTCTCTTAGATTTAATCTTTCAAGAGCAAAATAGTGAGTTATTAGAGGAAACCCAAATCACTCAGCCGGTGATTTTTTCCCTTGAATATGCACTCGCCAAATTATGGCAATCTTGGGGAATACAACCTTCAGCCCTTTTAGGACATAGTATTGGGGAATATGTGGCGGCTTGTTGGGCAGGAGTCTTTTCATTAGAAGATGCCTTAAAATTAGTGACTCAACGGGGTAAATTAATGGGAAAATTGCCCCACAATGGCAGTATGTCCGCTATTTATGCTGATTATGAGACGGTAGCAAACGCTCTAACTTCTTATGAAAATCAAGTTAATATTGCTTCAGCCAATGGCTCAATTACCGTCATTTCTGGATTTAAAGAGATTGTTGAGCAACTCGAAAAAGAATTTATTGATCAAGGGTATAAAACTAAACGTTTAGCGGTATCTCATGCTTTTCATTCTCCTTTAATGCAGCCTATTCTTGATGATTTTTCCCAGGTCTTAAAAACAATTTCTTTTCATGAACCTAACTTAACGATTATTAGTAATCTGACAGGGAAAGCTGTAGGTTCAGAAATTACAACTCCTGATTATTGGGTAGATCATCTGCGTAATACTGTACAGTTTAGTCAAGGATTTCAGTCTTTAATTGCTCAGGGTTATCGTTGTTTTCTAGAAGTCGGTTCTAAGCCTGTATTACTGAGTATGGCTCGCCTTATTGCTGCCAACCAGGATCTATTATGGTTGCCTAGTATTGTACCCGGGCAGGATGAACAGGCACAAATGTATAGAAGTTTAGCGACACTTTTTGTTAATGGTTATTCTGTAGACTGGACTAAAGTATTTAAACAAGGTAAGCGAATTAGTTTACCGACTTATCCCTTTCAAAGAGAACGGTATTGGCTATCTAATTCGGAATTTTCTCTAGGGCAAATCAAGACTCAGTTACATCCTTTCATTAGAGATTTTAAAAAGTTAGCAACGGGAGACATGATCTTTGAAGGTGAGGTGAGTTCTCTTAACCCTAGTTATTTAGAAGAACACAAGGTATTTGAGAACATTGTATTTCCAGCTACCGGTTTTATTGAAGCCATTTTAGCCGCAAGTCAGAAAATATTTAATGGGCATTTTGTCACCCTTGAAAATGTCTCTATCCATCAGGGATTAATCTTATCTCCAACTCCCTCAATAATCCAAATAATTTTTAAACCTAAAAAATCATCTCAACTGATTTATACTTTTGAGATATTTAGCAGTGATTCTGCACAAGAACAATGGGTTCTTCATGTTACAGGTGAAGTCAAACCTAAGGATATACAAAGCTTGGCTGCCTCAGAATTAAACCAAACTAAATTAGAAAGGGAAAACTCTAAAGAATCGATTTCTATTCGTGAATTCTATGAGCTTTATCAGCAGATGGGTATCAGGTATGGAGAGCAGTTCCAAGCGATTCAAGAGTTATATTCTTTCAAAAAAGGCTCTCAAGCTAAAATTAGTATTAACCCTAGTTTAGCGGATCGGCGTTATTATTTTCATCCGGTTCTTTTGGATGCTTGCTTACAGAGTATTGGGGCAGCTTTCCCCGAAATTCATGGTCAAGAATTGCATCTACCTTATGGATTCTCTTCCTTGGAAATATTCCTAAATCCAACTTCGCAAGTTTGGACGGAAGTTCAGGTCATCTCAGATACTAATGGTGAAATGAGAGTAAATGTTAATATTTATGATGAACAAGGACAGCTTTGCGCTCGCTTTACTGACTTAACAGCACGGCGCATAAATCCAGCTATTTTACAGAGTTTATGGCAAGAAAAGTCAAATAATTGCTTTTATAAAGTGGAATGGAAAAAACTTTCTTCAATGCCAACTGTTGCCGTCGATCCTCAAAATTCTTGGTTAGTCTTGGTTCGTCCAGAAACAGACTTAAATTCCCTAATTAATTTATACAAAAAGGCAGGAGAAAAAGTAATTACTGTAGAAATGGGGCAGAATTATCAATGTTATTCTCAAGATTCTTTTGTGATCAATCCGGCTCAGAAATCTGATTTTCAGCGTCTCTATCAAGAAGCTTATCCATCTGGAGAATTTCCGACTGGTGTTGTTTTTTGTTGGGAATCTTCAGAAGCTGAAGAAGTTCTAGATACAGTAGATCAGAGTTCTCATGCCGTCTTAAATTTAGTGCAAACCCTCACTAATAACTGGGAGAAATTACCCCATTTATGGCTGATTACTCGCGGGGCTAATAAGATTAGCAATGATACGGCTTTATCTCCTCAACAGTCCCATTTATGGGGATTAGGAGCAGTCATTAATCAAGAGTATCCTAAAATGGGTTGTGTTTGTTTAGATTTACCAATCCATAAAGAAGCTAATGAAGCTGCACTTTTATTCAATGAATTAAAGTGTTTCCCCCATGAATTCCGTTTGGCTTTACGTCAAGGAAACCGCTACGCAGCCAGGTTAGTTTCTGCATCTCTTCCTACCTCAGAAAAACGACAGTTTATTAATCAGTCAGGGGCTTATTTAATCACGGGAGCGGGAGGAAAACTCGGCGGATTAGTGGCTCAATGGTTATCAGAAATGGGAGCAAGTCACCTAGTTTTGTGTAGTCGCCATGTTAAATCTTCAACAGAATTGATAGCCCCATTAGTAGAGAAAGGAACAAAAGTAACCTTGATTGAAGCTGATATTACTTCCCCCACAGATATGAAAAATTTATTCTCTCGTTTTGGGGCAGACTTGCCCGTCTTACGAGGAATAATTCATGCAGCAGCGGTCTTAGAAGATGGGCTTATCAGTAATCAAAGTTGGCAAAAATATCAAAAGGTAATGAGTCCAAAAGTAGCAGGAACTTTATTATTAGATCGTTATACTCGCTCTCTATCTTTAGACTTTTTCGTAAGCTTTTCTTCTGCGGCTGTCATCCTTGGTTCACCGGGTCAAAGTAATTATGCGGCGGCTAATGCTTTCATGGATGCTCTAATGCAGCAACGGCAAAGTTTAGGATTACCTGGTATTAGTATTAATTGGGGAGCTTGGGAGACGAGCAACCAAATTGATCAACAACGTTTCGCTAATTGGGGTTTGCAGATGATGCCTTCTGAGCAAGCGTTTCAATATCTCAACCAGATAATTTTAGATGATATTAACCAAGGAATAGTTATCGATATTAATTGGTCAATTTTTAATCAAACTTTCAACATTAGTCAACCCTTCTTTAGCGAGGTATTAACCCTAAACAATCAAAAACAAACAAGTCCAGCAAAACTATTAGAACAATTAAAATCTGTCTCTATAGACGAACGAATAACCGCTTTAGTAGAAGGACTGGAGAAAATATTAAGAGAAGTGACAGGGTTAAATGGGAACAAAGTTATTCCTCAACAAACATCATTCTTAGACTTAGGTTTAAACTCTCTAATGGTCATAGAATTTAAAAATCGCTTAGAAACAGATTTAGGGTGTAAATTGCCATCTTCGATCATTTTCGATTATCCTAATCTTCTCAGCTTAAGTACCTACTTAAGGGAACAAATTCTAGCCAATCATCTCGATTTTGAGATTAAAATAAATCCAATTCCTGACAATCATAATCCCTATGACAGCCTCAGTGAAGACGAACTGGCAAGATTACTTAATCAAAAATTAACGGAGCTTGATCAATATGGAGGTTAAATTTTAAAAATAATGTTTCAAAAGCCATAAGATGTGGTAGGCTAAGTAGGTGAACATGAGTAAGCTTAACTCTGTGGGGTTAAACTTTTGTTTATATTCACTGATAGCACAGCATCCTAATTTATGTTTAACGGCTTATAAACTTAGAAATTATCGAGAATAGGGCATGGTTGAGAGTATAGATTACAAAAAATTAATGGCAACGACCTTAAGCAAAATGGAGGTCATGCAGGCTCGTATCCATGAATTAGAGACGAGACAAAGTGAAGCTATTGCGGTGGTTGGGATGGCTTGTCGTTTTCCTGGAGGTATTAATTCCCCAGAAAAATATTGGAGTTTTTGTCAAGCCGGACTTGATGCTATAGTAGAAGTTCCTAAAAGCCGTTGGGATATCTCAAAACTGTATTCTCAAGAACCAACTTTAGGAAAAATGAACACCGCTTATGGGGGATTTCTTCAAGAGAATATCACAGAATTTGATGCCCGTTTCTTTTCGATCTCAGCAAGAGAAGCAGCCTCCATGGATCCTCAACAAAGGTTACTCTTAGAAGTTGCTTGGGAAGCGTTAGAAAATGCCAATTTACCTCTGAAAAATTTAGCCGATAATAAGGTAGGGGTATTTGTGGGGATTACTAGCATTGATCATGCTCTGAAGGTTTACGGCACAAACTATGATCAAATTGACTCTTTTTTTGGCACCGGTAATGCTCTAAGCGCAGCCGCCGGAAGGCTATCTTATTTTCTCAATCTTCACGGTCCTTGTCTCTCCCTTGATGCAGCCTGTGCATCCTCATTAGTAGCCGTCCATCAGGGGATTCGTAGCCTGAGAAATCGTGAATGTGAACTCGCTTTAGTGGGTGGGGTAAACCTCATTTTAGAACCCGCAATTACGATTAGTCTTTCTCAGTCGGGAATGATGTCCCCCGATGGGCGTTGTAAAACCTTCGATGCCTCTGCCAATGGATATGTGCGAGGGGAAGGCTGTGGGGTTTTGATTTTAAAAACTTTATCAGAAGCCCAGAAAAACGGGGATCAAATTCTTGCCCTGTTGCGAGGTTCGGCGGTGAATCATAATGGTGCTGCTGCCGGTTTAACCGTACCCAGTGGACCCGCTCAGCAAGAATTGCTCCGTCAAGCTCTAGCTGATGCCAGAATACTCCCGGAAGATGTGAGCTACATAGAAGCTCATGGCACAGGTACTTCTTTAGGAGATCCCATCGAATTGAATGCCATTGCCTCAGTTTATGGAAAGCGCTCTGACCCTCTTTATGTCGCCTCAGTGAAAACCAATATCGGCCATCTTGAAGCCGCGGCTGGCATGGCTGGAATGATTAAAACAATTCTGATTCTTCAACAGGGTGAAATCCCGCCCCATCTTCATTTCCAAAGCCCTAATCCTCTGATTAATTGGCAAGACCATCCTATTAAAATTCCTACTCAAAATATACCTTGGCCGAATAACAATAAAGTCCCTATAGCTGGGGTAAGTTCTTTCGGTTTTTCCGGCACAAATGCCCATGTCATTGTTCAACAAGCACCCGTCAGCAAAATCTCAGAAATTCAACAACAAATTCCTAGTCATCTCTTAACTCTTTCAGCCCACAACAAAACCGCTTTAAAAGAATTAGCTAAACGTTTTCATACCCTCCTAGAATCTCATCCTGAAATTGGAGATATTTGTTATAGTGCAGCTGTCGGCAGGATAGATTTACCTGAACGTTTAGCCATTGTTGGCGATACTTGTCCAGAATTACAACAAAGATTAGCCGCTTTTGCTGAAGAAAACCCGCTTGATGATTTGACTTTTTATCAACGTTTTACATCGGAAAAATCCCCTAAAATTGTTTTTCTTTTTACAGGGCAAGGGGCTTGTTATCCTGGCATGGGACATCAACTCTATCAAACTCAGCCGACATTTCGTCAATATATTGATCAATGTGCCGAAATATTAGCGAAGTATTTAGACCATCCTTTAACTGAAATATTATTTGGTGAACAGACCGATTTACTCAATCAAACCGCTTACGCTCAACCGGCTATATTCGCCCTAGAATATTCCCTAACAATGCTATGGAAATCTTGGGGAATTACCCCCAGTTTACTGATTGGCCATAGTGTGGGAGAATATGTAGCAGCTTGTATCGCAGGAGTATTTAGCTTAGAAGCTGGACTCGCCTTAGTTGTCAAACGGGGGCAATTAATGCAAACCACGACCTCTGGGAAAATGGCTTCAATTTTTGCTGATGAAGAGACAGTAATTTCCCTAATTAAAAATTATACTCAAACAGTTTCAATAGCTGCCATTAATCACCCTCAACAGATTGTTATTGCTGGAGAAAGTGCCAGCATTGAGGAAGTTATTAGCACCTGCAAAAAGCAAAAAATTCCCGCTCAATATCTCCCCGTTACTCAGGCTTTTCATTCCCCTTTAATGGAGCCAATTTTAAAAGAATTTGAAAAAGAGGCTCGTCAAATTTCTTATCAACGCCCCCAAATTCTCTTACTTTCAGGACTTAATGGAGAGGTTTTAGAAAATGCACCAGATGCCACTTACTGGAGCAAACAATGCCGAGAACCAGTAAGATTTTTGTCGAGTTTAATAACCGCTTTCAACAAGGGATATAACCTATTTTTAGAAGTGGGACCAAGACCAATACTGGCAGAACAAGGTCGTCGTTATAAAGATGAGGTCATCTGGTTAAGTTCTCTCAATCGTGGCTTAGATAACTGGCAGACAATTCTTTCAGCCTTGGCACAACTCTACCTCAATGGCCTGCCTTTCAACCCAGAACAATTCAATCAGAATTATGGCTATAAAAAAGTCAGATTGCCGAACTATCCCTTTCAAAGGAAACCTTTCCAATTTCAGCCTAATCCTCGAACAGAAAATCAGAGCATTGACAAAATATTCCTAGACTCACAAACCTCTAACCTTACCGATACCGAAACCACAGTTTTCAATATGCAAAAACATCAACAGGAAATCCGTAATCAATTAAAATCAATTCTAGCTTTACTGCTGAAAGAAGATGAGAACGATCTGCCGGAGGATGAGACATTACTAAACTTAGGAGCAGACTCAATTATCTTGACTGACTTTTCTCGCAAAATTGAAGAAAAATTTCAAGTCAAAGTGAAAATAGATCAACTGTTTACCGATTTACAAACTCTTGTTGATATCGCCGAATACCTCTGCCAATTTGTCAAAGAAAAACCCTTAGAAAATGCTTCAGAAATAACAGCTAAAGTTATCGATGAAGAGACAGAATTAAGCAATTATCTGCAAGTCATTGATCAATTGCAACCCATCGCTACAGCCTATATCATCAAGGCTTTAGAGTCCTTAGGTAAAAAACTTAATCAAGGGGAACAATGGACAATAGAAACCCTAAGACAAACCTTACCTGTTGCCCCCAAATATCACATTTTGCTCAATCGTTATTTGCAGGATTTAGAGCAAGCTAATATTCTTCAAAATCAAGGGAATATTTGGACTGTCAAAAACTTGCCTGAGTCTTTTTCCTTACCCCAAGCCCTACAAAAGCTAGAAAAAACTTGTCCATCTGCAAAACCTGAATTAGAAATGTTGCAACGCTGCGGCGAAAATTTAGCAGAAGTTCTCAAGGGAAATATAGACCCCTTGACATTAATTTTCCCAGAAGGTTCCGTTGCTCATGCAGAAAGTATCTATGGCAATTCTCCCGTATCTCGATTGATGAATCAACGAGTTGCCCAAGCTATTAACCAGATTTTAACGCGCTTTTCTAATAGTGATCGCCCCTATCAAATTCTCGAAATAGGAGGAGGAACTGGTGCCACTTCAGAAGCAATTCTTCACCACTTAAACCTCGATCATGTCACTTATTCTTTTAGCGAAGTTTCTCCCTTCTTACTGCATCAAGCTAGGCAAAAATTTCAGAAAAAATATAACCTAAACTTTCATCAACTAGACATTGAAAAGTCCCCCATTTCTCAGGGGATACCTGCCCATAATTATCATATTGTTGTCGCCGCTAACGTCCTTCATGCGACCCGAAATATTACAGAAACTCTAACCCATATTCGGGAACTTTTGCGCCCCGGTGGTTACTTAGTTCTCCTCGAAACCGTAGAAAATAACTCATGGCTGAATTTAACCTTTGGATTAACCCCCGGATGGTGGCGCTTTCAGGATCAACAATTACGCTCAGATACACCCTTATTAAGGGGTGAAAATTGGTGTTCCGTTTTAAAAAGTTGTGGGTTTGCTACGGCGAATAGTTTCTCTAAACAAAACAATATTCCCATTAACAATGGACAAGAATTAATTCTTGCTTGTGTGCCAGATGAACCCCTCTCAATTCCTGCAAGGACTAAGCTTACTGTCTCCGGTGAAAGCTCCGGTAAAGAAGCCTTAATGATGGCTCAATTACAATCTTTAAAAGACCTAAAAGAACTCCATGAGAAAACCATTATCAAGCAATTAGAAGTTCTTCAAGCTGCCCCCGTTTTTCCAGGTATAGTCCCCGAAATATTAACGAATCAGACTCAAATCATTCCTGCCCAAAGCTCTAAAATAGAAACTTACCCGCCGGTTTCTCAAGAGAAGCCCAAATCTCCTGAGAAACCTAGTTCTCCCAATTTAAACCCCTTAGCCTTAAAGCTGACTGAGAACAAATCCTTAACCGAACAACAACAAGCCTTTATTCAAAATTTACAGAGTATTTATAACCAGAAAACCGCCAAATCAAAAGCCTATTCACAAAATAGCCGTAAGACAATGGTAGATGTTAAACCGACCATTGACTTCCGCATGGCCTTAAAAGAATTTCAATATCCGATTGTTTCAGAATCCGCTCAAGGGGCTTATTTTAAGGACATTGATGGCAATAATTACATTGACTTAGCTATGGGGTTTGGGGTTAACTTTTTTGGGCATAGTCCTGATTTTGTCATTGAAGCGGTTCAAGAACAAATGAATCGAGGAATAGGCTTAGGAATGCAGTCAAATCTGGCTGCCGAAACCGCCGCTTTAATTAGTGAAATGGGCCGAGTCGAAAGAGTCGCTTTTAGTAATACGGGAACCGAGGCGATTATGGCGGCTGTTCGCATTGCTCGCTCCCGGACAAAACGTCAAAAAATCGTTATGTTCGCCGGCTCCTACCATGGAACTTTTGACGGCATCTTAGCACGAGTAGGAGAAGATAAAACCACTGCTCAACCCTTAAGTCTAGGGACCCCTTTAGGAATGGTTGAAGACGTAATAGTCTTGAGTTATGGAGTTGAAGAAAGCCTCGATATTATTGCTACTCATGCTGATGATTTAGCCGCCGTATTAGTCGAACCAGTTCAAAGTCGCAAACCCGATTTACAGCCTCAAGAATTTCTGCAAAAACTACGACAAATAACCCATAAAAAAGGAATCACACTCATTTTTGATGAAATTATTACCGGCTTTCGGATTGCTCCGGGAGGAGCGCAAGAATGGTTCAATGTTGAAGCTGATATAGTCATTTATGGTAAGGCCATTGGAGGAGGTTTACCAATTAGTATGATCTGCGGTAAAGCAGATTTCTTAGATACCGTTGACGGCGGTTTCTGGCAATACGGAGATGACTCTCATCCCCAAACCGAGTTAACCGCTTTTGGGGGAACTTTTTGTCGTCATCCTTTAGCCCTTGCTGCTTGTCGTGCTGTGCTTTTACATCTTCGGGAAAACAGTCCAACGATTCAAGAAAAAGTGAATCAATTAACTCATCGATTAGCCACCGAAGTCAATCAGTTTTTTCAAGAAATAGGCATTCCGATTCGGGTTGTTAATTTTGGATCTTTATTCCGCTTTGAACCCTTTGGAGCTTATAGTATCTTTTTACAACCCATCGAATTACCCCTCTTTTATTACCTATTAAATCTTAAAGGAATCTACACATGGGAAAAACGAGTTTGTTTTCTCTCCACCTGCCATACTAATGAAGATATAGACAAAGTTATAGTAGCCGTCAAAGAAGCGATTACGGAATTACAGCAAGCTGGTTTTTTTGCTAATGCTAAACGCCCTCAAGTCAAGAAAGAAGAAAAAAAGCCGCTTTCTGAAGATGAAGATGGTAGGGGACATTTACCATCTTTAAATCAATCCTTTCCCACCAGTGAAGCTCAACGTCAGCTTTGGTTATTAGCTGAATTAGACCGTAATGCTTCAGCATCCTATAACGTCACAACATCTCTAGAATTACGAGGTTCTTTAGATCTTTACATTTTAGAAAAAACGATTAATCAAGTTATTAATCGCCATGAAGCTTTGCGAACCCAAATTATAGAACAAGGAGAATTACAGGAAGTTGTCAATCAAGTTAAAATTAAATTAAACTTCATTGATTTGAAGGATGAAGATAATCCCGAAGCGACGGCCTTAGCGTTACGATCTCAGTTTTCCCAAAAACCCTTTGACTTGTCGATTGCTCCCTTATTTGCTGTGATTTTAATGCGCTTAAAACCTGACCATTATCTGCTGTCTTTAAAAACTCATCATATTGTGGCAGATGGTTGGTCACTAGGATTAATTTTGCAGGAAATTGGTCAACTTTATTCATCCCAAAATAACACAACTAAAGAGGTTCTCACACCACCGATGCAGTTTCGGCAATATTTAACTTTGCGAGCGCAAGAGACGCAAAGTCCACAAATGTTAGAGCATCGGGATTTTTGGTTGAAAACCTATCAGGAAGATCTCCCAACCTTTGAGCTTCCCACCGACTTTCCCCGTCCCGCCGTTAAAACCTACACTGGCGGACAAGAAAGTCAAGTCATTCCCTCTGAAGTTGGGCAAAATTTGCAGAAAGTAGGACGCAAAAATAAAGCTACATTATTTATGACGATGTTCGCCGCTTATACTGCTTTTTTGCGTCGAATTTCTGGTCATAAGGATTTAGTCATTGGTATTCCTATTTCTGGGCGACAAATAGAAGGCAGTGACAACTTAGTAGGCTTTTGTTCTCAATTTTTACCCCTGCGGATACAAGTCGATGCTACCACCTCTTTTATTGAACATTTACAACATACTAAACAAACCCTGATCGACGCTTTTCGCCATCAGAGTTATACTTTAGAGGATTTATTAGCAGCTTTACAATTACCTAGAGATTTTTCTCGTTCTCCTCTCATTTCTGTATCTTTTAACATGGATCCTAGTTTAACTCTGCCTGAGTTTAAAGACTTAAAAGTATCCTTGCCACCGTCACCAATTAGTTACACCCCTTTTGATCTAGGATTTAACTTAATTGAACTTAATGATAACCTCATTATTTACTGCAATTACAATACAGAACTATTTAAACAAGAGACAATTAAACAATTTATTGAAAGCTTTGAAATTTTGCTGAGGGGAATCATTGACGATGCTAATCATCTCCTTTATCAGTTACCTTTATTAACCCCAGTCCAACAAGAGAAGTTACTCAGACAATTAACGGGAAAAACTCGCAAACTCCCTGAAAAAGCCACCATCATTGATGACTTTGTAGCTCAAGTTAAATTAACCCCTAATGCTCCCGCCTTAATTGCGGGAAAAATTAGCCTTAGCTATCAAGAATTAAATGAAAAAGTCAATCGTCTTAGTCATTATTTACAGCAGGAATATCAGCTAGGTGTAGGAAAAGTGATTGGGGTCATGCTCCAGCGTAATCACCACTTAATCATCGGGATTCTGGCTACCTTTAAAACTGGAGCGACTTACGTTCCTATAGACTCTCAATATCCTCACAGTCGCATTGAGTTTATTTTAAAAGATAGTGGCTGTCATGTTTGCCTAACGGAGAGTAATTTTATCTCTAAGTTACCTGAAAAAATGGAGAAAATTTGCTTAGATAAAATCGATCCTATTGTTAACAAATATGACAAAGATGAGCCTAAAATATTCCGCAACTCTAGCCAAACCGCCTATATTTTCTACACTTCAGGTTCAACTGGTAATCCCAAAGGAGTCATGGGCCGTCACATCTCAATTTTGAATGTTATTCAAAGCTTACGACTTACCTTTGATTTAGATAAACATCCTGAATGGCGCTATATTTTCACAGCTGCTGTTACTCATGATCCATCTATTCGTAATATTTTTCTCCCCTTAACCATAGGTGCATCCCTATATATGTACGAAATAAAATATATAGGACATTTGGTTTCTTTCCTACAGGAAAATCAAATTAATGCCCTACACACCACCCCATCTATCTATCGAGAAATCTTGGGGCTACTTGAACCAGGAGAAACCATTTCCAGCTTAAAATATATCTCGGTAGGAGGGGAAAAATTAGATCGGGAAACTGCCTTAGCTTTGCGGAAACGTTTTCCGGCAGAAATTATTAGCAATGTTTACGGATCTACAGAAACTTGTGTGGGAGTATCCCAGTATGAAATCAAGGAAAACTTAGACAGCGAAATCCCCCTCGGTCAAGTTTTCCATAACAATCGCTTAGGGGTTCTTGATGAATTTAATAATCCCGTTCCCCTCCATGTAATCGGCGAAATTTGTGTAGAAGGTGCCGCCCTAGCATCGGGTTATCATAACCAACCCGAAATGACTCAAGAAAAATTTAAACCTAGCTTTCTTGATGAGACAAAAACTCTCTTTAGAACCGGCGATTTAGGCAAGCAAACTGCTCCCGGTATCATTGAGTTTATGGGACGAAAAGATAATCAAGTTAAGGTCAATGGTTATCGAATTGACCCCGGAGAAATTGAATATCAATTGACTCGCTATGCTCCCATTGAAAGAGCGATTGTTTTACCCGTTCAAGTTAATAATCAAACTCAATTATCTGCTTACTGTCAAACAGACAAAACTCTAGAAATTGCTGAGATTCGAGAATTACTTGCCAAATTTTTACCAGTTTATATGATTCCGAGTTACTTTATTTTTTTAAAGCAATTCCCCTTAACTCGACATGGGAAACTTGACCTGCACTCCCTGAGAGAACTCAGAGAAACTGGTAAATCTCTGGTGAATTCTAATTATGTTGCACCCCGGAATTATTTAGAATCCAATCTCGTTAGTATCTGGGAAAAAATTCTCTCTAAACATCCTATCGGTATTTTTGATAACTTCTTTGAAATTGGCGGTCATTCTCTACTCTTATCAAGGGTTGTAACCCGGGTTCATAAAGAACTAAATGTATCCGTAAAATTGGCTGACTTCTTTAAAGTTCCAACCATTGCTGGATTGGCGACTTTAATCTCCCAGACTCAATACAATTATCAAGAACCCATTTCGGCAATTCCCCCCCAAAAATCCTATCCGATGTCTCATGGTCAGCGTCGTCTTTGGGCTTTAGAATTTCTAGATCAAAATCATAATGCTTACGGAATGCCCAGTGCTTATCAATTCAAGGGCAATCTCAATATTGATGCTTTTGAAAATGCCTTTCAACAGTTAATTCAACGCCATGAAATTTTGCGGACTACCTTTACTTTAATCAATAATCAACCCCGTCAAGTTGTCCATAATCAAATGAACTTTGTCATTAAACAAATAGACCTGACAGCTTATGTTAGCACAGAACAAGAAAACTTGATCGAAGAAGCGATCAGCCATAATGCCAAAACGACTTTTGATTTAGAAGTCGGACCGTTACTTAAAGTTAACTTACTTAAACTAAGCCAAGAGAATTACATCGTCTTGTTTAATATGCACCATATCATTTCTGATGGTTGGTCAGCCGGGGTTTTAATTAAAGATTTCCTCAGCCATTATCACGCCTATGGACAAGAAAATTCCCAATTAATGCCCCCTCTCAGAATTCATTATAAAGACTATACTTCTTGGCAAGAAAGTCAATTAGAAACCTCGAAACTTCAAGATCAACGGGATTACTGGTTAGCTAAATTAACTCCTGTCCCTGTGCGTCTTAACTTACCTGTTGATTATCCGCGCCCACCTGTTAAAAGTTTTCAAGGAAATACAATTACATGGCAACCTGAACCGGAATTGATCGATACTTTTGAGAAGTTAATTAAAGCACAAGAAGCCAGTTTATTTATGGGTTTAGTTAGTTTGGTTAAGAGTTTTCTATTCCGTTATACTGAGCAAAATGAAATTACAATCGGCTCTGCTATCGCCGGCAGAAATCATCCTGATTTAGAAGATCAAATCGGATTTTATGTTAACACTCTCGTCCTGCGGGATCAGATAACAGATCACGACAGTTTTACGGATCTCCTTAGCAAAGTAAAAACCACCACTTTAGAGGCTTATGATAATCAAGACTATCCCTTTGATCAGATCGTATCTGATTTGAATTTACAACGAGATCCTAGCCGGAATGCTCTCTTTGATGTGGCAATTGTCCTGCAAAATAATCAAAATATAGATCTGGCATTGAACGGAATTACAGTTAACTCCATTGACCCCAAAATGATGACCGCTAAATTTGATTTAGAATTTATCTTTGTTGAGGAAGAAGAACTTTATCTCAAGCTAATCTACAACACAGATATATTTATCCATGAGCGAATTTTATTGCTCATAGATTTGTTCAAAAACTGGCTAGAGCAAGTTTTAAAATTTGCCCATGAACCTTTGATCAACTTATCCTTAGCTTCCTCAGAAAATCTTATTCAAGAGGGGCAGGATCTGTTCACAGAAGATTTTAATTTTTAGTCAACAGCAATTATACGAGCAGGAGATTTTAATGAAGACAAAACTACCGATTCTTGGCGTTTTAGGGGGTATGGGCCCAGTGGTTACCGCCGAATTTCTTAAGTCGATTTATGAATATAATCCTTTTATTGATAAGGAACAAGAATCCCCTAATGTCATCGTTTTTTCTCTTCCCTCTGCACCCGATCGCACAGGTTCTATTGATAGTGGAAAAGAAAGAGAATTTATTGATTTTATCCAAGTCAATCTGGAACATCTCAATAAACTGGCTGATTGCATAGTCATTGGCTGTTGTACGGCTCATTATGCTCTACCTCAGATCTCCGAAAATCTGAAGGATAAACTTCTTTCCTTAATTAAAATAGCGGATCAAGAACTCCAAGAATATAATGAACCTACCCTTTTACTTGCTAGTACAGGGACTTACCAGAAAAAATTATTTCAGGAAGGCTGTACCACCGCAGATCTGATTATTTCTCTCTCAGAAAGCGATCAAAAGTTGATTCATGAAATGATCTATAAAGTGCTAAAAAGAGGACACGATCCGTTAAGTATTCTTAGGGATATAGAAGCATTATTAGAGAAATATAACACTCGCTCCTATATTTCTGGGTGTACCGAATTTCATCTCTTAACAAAATCTCTCAAACTCAAAGGAATTGACTCCATTAAAGCGATCGATCCTTTAAGTACCATCGCTCAAAACTTTTCTCAGTTAATCATCAAACAAGCTCAGGTAGACCGAGGGACCGACTGCCATCAACCTTCAACCCCAAAAAGCCCTTGACCATCGCAGCCCTAGGAGGTACAATTCAAACTTGAATTGGCCACTTCTGACTTTTAACTTGCGCGTAGCGATATACTGATTCATAGGGTTTTCGAGATTGGTTCTATTTTTGATTAAGAGGTGTAAAAAAAGTGTCTAAGCATTCAATCAGTTTTGGAGGACAATTGGAAGATAATTGGCGGACTCTGTCAGAAGTCTTAGAAACTGCCACTAAACATAATAATCATGGAATTACTTATATCAAAAATGACGCAACTGAATATTTTCAGAGTTATCAAGACTTATATCAAGATGCTCTCGTTATTTTAAATGGACTGGAACAACAAGGAATAAAATTAGGGCATAAAGTCATTCTACAAATTGCCAAAAATCAAGACTTTATTCCCGCACTCTGGGCTTGTTTTTTAGGGGGAATTATTCCAGTTCCTTTGACCGTTGCTCCTAGCTATGATCTGGAAAATTCTGCCGTCAAAAAACTAGAGAATGTTTGGAAAATTTTAGACAATCCTTTGATATTATCCGATAGTGAACTAATTACTGAAATTGAAAAATTAGGAACTTCCTCTCATCTAGAAGGGTGGCAAGTTATCTCAGTTAATGAACTCAGAAAAGCCACCTCTAAAGTCCATCAATTGCCGATTCTTGATCCACAAGCTCCAGCCTTATTACTCTTTACTTCGGGTAGTACAGGTATGCCCAAGGGAGTAATATTAACTCATCATAATATTCTGTCCATGACTGCTGGTACAGTGGCAATGAACCACTTTACCCAACAAGAAGTTACCCTTAATTGGATGCCCTTAGATCATGTAGGAGCTATCGTATTTTTAGGAATTATGGCGGTAGATTTGGCTTGTCATCAAATTCACGTTCCGATGGAATTAGTCCTACGCCAACCCCTCCAATGGTTAGAACTCATTCAAAAGCATCAAGTAAGCATTTCTTGGTCCCCTAACTTTGCATTTTCCTTAATTAATCAACAGGCAGAAGAACTTAAGCACGCCTCTTATAACCTCTCCTCAATGAAATTTTTAGTGAATGCTGGCGAGCAAGTTTCAGTAAAAACGATTCGCCTATTCTTAGAAATTCTTGAAAAACATCAACTACGGGAGAGAGCGATTAAACCAGCTTTTGGCATGACTGAATCCTGTTCTGGGATTACTTGGTCAGCCGGTTTAAGTAAAAATGAACTCACCGAAGAAAATAGTTTTGTCTCTCTAGGAAAGCCGATTCCTGGAGCAACTATCCGGATAGTCGATCAGGAAAATAATCCTTTACCTGAAAGAGAAATTGGAAAGCTTCAAATTCAAGGTAATTCTGTTACTAAAGGATATTACAATAATACTGAACTCAACCAGGAAGTTTTTCAAGAAGGGTGGTTTACTACGGGAGATTTGGGGTATTTATTTAAGGGC
This sequence comes from Microcystis sp. M179S2, assembly GCF_020245805.1. Taxonomy (NCBI): domain Bacteria; kingdom Bacillati; phylum Cyanobacteriota; class Cyanophyceae; order Chroococcales; family Microcystaceae; genus Microcystis; species Microcystis sp. M179S2. The sequence continues at coordinate 70,807 of NZ_JADBUE010000141.1, forward strand.
GAACTCTTTATTACTGGGCGAGAAAAACAAGAAATTATAATTAATGGTGTTAATTACTTTGCCCATGAACTTGAAACAACAATCGAAGAATTAGAAGGGGTTAAAGTATCTTATACAGCCGCCTTTGCCGTCTTTGATCAAAGTCGAGAAACTGACTTATTAATTATTACTTTTAGCCCAGAATCTGATCAATTTGAACACTGGATAAAAGTTGTTAGAAAAATTCGCAGTCATTTGACCCAAAAATTCGGAATTGCTCCAGCTTATGTCATTCCCTTAGAAAGAAATTTAGTTCCTAAAACCTCTATTGGCAAAGTTCAAAAATCTAAATTAAAAAAGGATTTTGAACAGGGATTATTTAGCAGCCGTATCCAAGAAATAGATCAATATTTAGCAAAAGAGCGTCAGAAAAATCAAACCTTACCTCAATCAGAAAATGAACGTCAAATAGCAGCAGTTTGGAGTGAAGTTTTACAGTTAACCTCAGTTGGTTTAGAGGATAACTTCTTTGAACTAGGGGGACATTCTATACACTTAATCCGAGTTCAAAATGAACTTGAAAAACTTTTTAACCGTCAGCTATCCCTTGCTGAAATGTTTAAAAATCCTACCGTTGCCACCCTAGCCCGTTGCTTAAGCGAAGAATCAAATACCACTCAAGTTATAGCACAAAAAAGCCGTCAACGTGCCGAAAATCGGATCCGTCGCCATAATGAAACCCATGACATTGCAATTATTGGTATGGCGGGGCAATTCCCAGGGGCTAAAAATTTAACAACCTTCTGGGAAAATTTAAAAAATGGAATCGAAACTATCTCTTTCTTTTCGGAAGAAGAATTACAAGAATCGGGAGTGTCTCCAGAACTCTCGAATCAGCCTAATTATGTTAGAGCTAGACCAATTCTCGAGCAAGTTGAATACTTTGACAGCGAATTTTTTGGCTATACAGATAGAGAGGCAGAATTACTAGACCCTCAGCAACGTTTACTTCTTGAATGTAGTTGGGAATGTTTAGAAAACGCCGGTTATAATCCTAGTACTTATCAAGGATCAATTGGTATATTTGCTGGCGCAAGTATGAACACCTATTTGATCAATAATTGTTATCCTAATCGGGGTCAATTAGATAGTAATGACGAGTTACAACCCTTCACACTAGATTCAACGGGAGGGTTTCAAACAATGGTAGCTAATGACAAAGACTATTTAACAACGCGAATTTCTTATAAACTAAACTTACACGGCCCAAGCGTTAATGTTCAAACTGCTTGCTCTACTGGATTAGTTGTAGTTCATCTCGCTTGTCAGAGTCTAATTAGTGGAGAAAGTGACATGGCTCTAGCTGGAGCTGCTTCAATTAATTCTCCTCAAAAAATTGGTTACTTATATCAAGAAGGACTGATCATGTCTCCTGATGGTCATTGTCGCGCCTTTGATGCGGAAGCAAAAGGGACTATTTTTGGCAGTGGAGTAGGAGTAATTCTGCTCAAAAGATTGTCAGATGCTTTAGCCGATCATGACCATATTTATGCAGTTATTAGAGGCTCTGCTATTAATAATGATGGTGGCCAAAAATTAGGATTTACTGCGCCTGGTGGAGAGGGTCAAATTGCTGCCGCTACGGAAGCCCTAGCCTTTGCCGGTGTTGATGCTAATACAATTAGTTTTGTGGAAGCTCATGGCACAGGAACCCCCCTTGGAGATCCCATTGAAGTTGATGCTTTAGCTAAAGTTTATCAGGGTGCAAATGAGGGAGAATGTGCTTTAGGTTCAGTAAAAACCAATATCGGACATATGCAGATTGCTTCCGGTATTGCTGGTTTAATTAAAGCGACTTTAGCCCTCAAATATAGAGTTATTCCGCCTACATTACATTTCCAAAATCCTAACCCTCAAATTAATTTTTCTCAGACTCCTTTTTATATTAATAATGAAGCTATTTCTTGGACTACTAAGCAAGACAAGGACGAAAAATTACCCCGACGGGCAGGGGTAAACTCTTTAGGTATTGGCGGGGTTAATGCTCATGTTATTCTAGAAGAAGCTCCTCCCATTATTCCTCAAGACAATCAGAGCAAACGTCCCTATCATTTGCTCACCCTTTCCTCTCGAACCGAACCAGCTTTAAAAGAGTTAGTAAGTCGCTACATAGACTTTTTAGAAAGTCAACCTGAAAAGGATATGTCTGATGTAGTATTTACGGCAAATACAGGCCGAGTTCATTTCTCAAATCGTTTAGCCTTAACTGGCTATAAAAACAGTGATTTTATTGAACAATTACGTCAGTTAAAGCAACTAGATTATCAGTCAACTATTCATGGTATAGTTGATGAAAAAAGACCGCCTAAAATTGCCTTTTTATTTACAGGACAAGGTTCTCAATATGCAGGGATGGCTCATCAACTCTATCAGACTCAACCCACCTTTAGAAAAACTTTAGACGCAGGGGAAAAATACTATCAAAAACTAACGGGTAAATCCCTACTAAACGTCGTATTTGCCGATACAGATGACCCCTTAAACCAAACCGCTTATACCCAACCGGCACTATTTCTGATTGAAGTTGCTCTCGCTCAATTATGGCATTCTTGGGGAATTCAACCAGCCGCCATTTTAGGGCATAGTTTAGGAGAATATTCTGCTGCTTGTTTTGCTGGCGTTTTTGATCTTGAAAGTGGCTTAAAACTGGTCACCCATCGAGGCAATTTGATGGGGCAGTTACCCCAAAATCAAGGGGAAATGGCCGCTATTTTTCTCGATAAGAACTCAGTTATTGAGCAGTGCCAAAGCCAAGGCATAAAAATCGCTATTGCTGCCATTAACGCGGAACAACATACCGTTATTTCTGGAGAAAAAAGCGTAATTCAAAAACTCTGTAACCATTTCACTAATGCCGGGGTGAAAGTTCGTCAACTCAAAGTTTCCCATGCTTTTCACTCCCCTTTAGTAGAGCCAATGGTTGCAGAATTTAAAACGATTCTTCAAGAGATTTCTTTCAGTCAACCTCAAATTTCTCTGGTCTCTAACCTAACAGGAGAAATTGCTGATGACAGCATTATGACTCCTCAGTATTGGCTTCAACATTTACTAAATACGGTACAATTTCATCCAGGGGCTTTATTCCTACAATCTCTCGGATGTGATACCTTTATTGAAATTGGACCTCAACCTATTCTCTCAGGAATTGTTCAATCATCCCTATCTTCATCTGAACCTCTAACTCTACCCAGTTTACGCTCAGGATCTTCTGATTGGCAAGTTTTATTAGAAAGTCTGGGCAAACTTTATGTTCGCGGTGCAAAGATAGACTGGTTTAGTTTTGATCAAGACTATCATCCTAGACGATGTGCTTTACCTACTTATCCCTTTCAAAAACGTCAACACTGGATTCCTTTAAAAACCCCATCTGCAACTGTTCCACAGGAATCTAATCTAGTCAAAATGTTATCTGAAAAGGACAAAAATACTTTGATGCAAACCCTCTTAGAAACAGGTCATTATTCTGAAGATGAAAAACCAACAATATCCGCCATTGTTCAACAGTTGATTAAACTCTATTATCAGGAAAAAGAGGACTTTAATTTTGCCAAATTACTTTATCAAGTAGCTTGGCTTCCCTGGGATTTAGCCAACGGTAAGCTACAAAATTTGACCCCCCTTAAAACTGATTTAGAGGTTTACTTAGAACCCCAATTACACTCCTCAGAATTGATGGGAGTTTCTCTCGCTTTTTCCGAAATGGAAAAACTGGCAGCTGACTTTGTTGTTAAAGCTCTGAAAGATTTAGAACTCTTTCAAATGAATACCTTTCTTGATCCCGATCAAAGTTTTATTCAAGCTGAACTTAAACAAGAATATAAATCTTTCTGGAATCATCTTCTAGAAATATTAGCGAAAGTCGGCATTTTAGAAAAGCAAAATACCCTATGGAAAATTGTTAAAGAACCCGAACACTCTAATCCTGATTTAGCGGTAGAGGATTTAATCAATCATTATCCTAATGCTCAAATAGAACTCAATCTATTTCGACAAGTTGCCACAAATTTAGCAGCCATTATTACGGGAAAAATATCTCCTTTATCTATCCTATTTTCTCAAGATGGACAAGGAGGAGCCAGCGAGTTTTATAAAAATACATCTTCGGCAAAAATTCTCAATCTGGGTATCTCTAAAACCGTTGAACTTCTCCTCTCAAGTTATGCTCCCTCAGCCTCCCTCCGCATTCTCGAAATTGGCGCGGGAACTGGAGCTACAACCCAACAGGTTCTTAAAGCTTGTAACTCTCGTCAAATTACCTACACATTCACTGATGTTTCCCCCTTCTTTCTAGAGAAAGCTAGAGATAATTTAGCTGAATTTTCTGGACTAGAATACAAAGTACTCGATATTGAAAAAGCTCCGAAATTACAAGGGTTTTGCAGTCATTCTTATGACTTGATTATCGCAGCTAATGTCTTACACTCTACCGCCAATTTACAAGAGGAAACCTTGCCTCATATTCAAAGTTTACTACGTCCAGGCGGTCATTTATTACTGTTGGAATTAACTCAGCAATCTTCCTGGATTGATTTAATCTTTGGTGTCACTCAAGGTTGGTGGCGTTTTAGCGATTATCATTTGCGCCCAAATCATCCTATAATTACAGCATCGACTTGGGAATCTATTCTGCTTAAATCGGGTTTTTCTCAGGTAGAATTTGTTTCTCCTGATCAAAAAATAGGTAGTGTTTTATTTCAGCAAAGTATTATTCTGGCTCAAAGTTCAGAAATCTCCCCTAACACCGCTAAAAACTGGCTAATTTTTACTGATATTGACCCAGAACAAGATACTTTTCCCTTAGGGATTCAAGAGCAACTACTTAAAAAGTGTGATTCCTGTCGGATAATTTATCAAGGGGAGAAAAATACACAAATATCATCTTTTGAGTCTTGTTTGAATGCTAATCAACTACAACAATTAGAGGAATGGTTTGCGTCAAATCCATCTCCAGATCGGATCATTTATCTTTTGAATAGTGATGGCAAAGAGCAACCAGAATCCATTTTATTGAATCGCTGTAACTATCTTTTAAATCTTCTCAAAGCTATTCAAAAAATCCCTAATCCTCCTCAATTATTCCTTGTCACTCAGGGGGCCCAACCCTTTGAATTAGAACAGCCTTCTTTAGGGTTTCAGTCTCCTCTTTGGGCAATGGGGCGTGTTATTGCCCTAGAAAATCCGCAATTATGGGGAGGTATGCTGGATCTTGATCCCGACGTTGATATTAATCAAAATATTACCGCATTACTATTAGGATTAACTCATGCTCACGATGAGGATCATTTGGTCTTCCGCAAAGGTCAAGGCTATATTGCTCGTCTGCTTCCTCTCAAGTCTCTAGAGACAACAACCGTTAAGATTCAACCTGAGGCTACCTACCTAATTACGGGAGGAATAGGACATCTAGGCTTAGAATTGGCGGAACATTTAGTCAATTTAGGAGCAAAACATCTCATTTTAACGACACGCCGCTCATTACCGGCTCGCTTCCTGTGGGATTCAGCAACCGAATTAGCCCAAATATCAGAAAAAATCAGAAAATTAGAGGAAAAAGGAGCATCAATCGAAGTTATTTCGGCAGACGTTGGCAATTTTGAGGCTATGCAGGCCATATTTACCCAGATTGAAAAAACCGCTTATCCCTTGCGTGGCATTTTCCATCTTGCCGGAATCTCAGGCCGACAAGCTCAATTAAAAGACTGTACTTTGCAGGATCTCGAAGCAGTTTTTCAGGCAAAAGTTAAGGGTTCTTGGAATTTACATCAACTATCTTTGGGTACTCAATTAGACTATTTTGTGCTGTTTTCTTCGGCGGGTGCAATTTGGGGGGCAAAGGAACAAGGCTTATATGATACTGTTAGTCATTGGCTGGATGCTTTGGCTCATTTCCGTCATCTTCAACAACTTCCTGCAACGACTTTAAATTGGGCATTATTGGCGGGTCATGGTATAGTGTCTCAAGACTATGAGGACTGGCTCAAACAGATTGGCATCAGGGAAATTGCTCCCGATATGGCCTTGAGGGTGATGGATGCTATTATGGCTTCTAATCAAACACAAGTTTTAATCGCTGATGTGGATTGGGTTCGTTTCAAAAATATCTATCAATTTAAAGGCGAGAAACCACTCCTAAAAAATTTAGGACTCTCAGAAATTCCCATTAAGTCTGTTCAAGAATCATACTCTGTACTGCATCTTTTAGAGGATATTCCTTTAGGAGAACGTCGGGAATATTTGTTAGAATATGTTAGCAAACAAGTCAGAATTATTTTAGGGATTAAATCTATGCCAGATTCAGAACAAGGATTGATAGAAATGGGGATTGATTCCTTATCCTCTATTGAATTGAAAAATCGTTTAGAGAAAGGATTAGAAGTTCTCTTACCCACTTCTTTAGTCTTTGACTTTCCTAATATTAGACGCTTAGTTGATTATCTGTTTGACCGTATTTTCGGTGAAAAAGTTCAAAAAACAGCCGAGAAGATGATTAACTTCACTGAAGTTCAGCAGGAGATTAGTGAGGATTTAATCTTACAAGAACTTACTGATTTGGAGGCTTTTTTAGGAGATTAAATAATCCTAAGCCTTGAAGTTAGAAAGCTTGAAATTTAAAAAAATTCAAGGCATTTCCTAAAAGTTACCCTATATTCAAACTATGCAAACTACATTTTTTCAACAAGAAACCGTAAAAAGCTCTCATCAATTTTTTGACAATCTGAAATTGATTGCCGGTCCTTACTGGTATCCAACTGATCCTAAAGAAGGAAGAAAATTTTCCGAGGTAATAAGTTCATGGGGAATGCTGTTTCTCCTCCTTTTAGTAATTGTTGGACTGGTGGCCTCTAATGCAGTTAATAGCTTCGTTAATCGCTATTTAGTTGATGTTATTATTCAAGATAAAAATGCCTCTAAGTTTCTGACAATTTTATTATTTTATGGCTTAGGATTACTTTTAATTACCCTGTTTACTGCATTTTCTAAATTTGTTAAAAAAAGAATTATTCTGGATTGGTATGAATGGCTAAATCAGCAGGTTATTACCCGATATTTGAGCCATCGCGCCTATTATAAAATTAATTTTAGATCCGATGTGGATAATCCGGATCAAAGGATAGCTCAAGAAATAGAACCCATTGCTAGAAATGCTGTTAATTTTGGTGCTGTTTTATTAGAAAAAGTCTTAGAAATGACGACTTTTTTAGTAATTCTTTTTTCGATTTCTCGACTAGCCGCCTTGATTTTAGTGGCTTATACAATTGTCGGCAACCTAATTGCTGTTTATTTAAGTCGAGAATTAGATAAGATTAGTCAAGAAGAATTGGAATCCAAAGCTAATTACACCTACACTTTAACTCATGTTCGGAATCATGCTGAATCTATTGCCTTTTTTCAAGGCGAAAATCAAGAGTTGAAAATCATTCAACGTCGATTTAATAATCTCGTCAGAAATTCTCTCAGTAAGATTGATTGGGAGAGAAATCAAGACATTTTTAGTCGAGGTTATCGCTCAGTTATTCAAATATTTCCCTTTGTCGTCTTTGCTCCAGCCTATATTCGGGGGGAAATTGATTTCGGACAAGTTAATCAGGCTATTATTGCTTGCAGTATGTTTGCTAATGGTTTTTCTGAGTTAATCCTTGAATTTGGTTCTTTGGGCAGATTTTCCAGTTATGTTGAGCGTCTATCTGAATTTTCGTCGGCCTTGGAAGAAATGGACCGACAACCCAAGGATGCTAGTACCATTAAAACCCTTGAACAAAATCAGATCAAGTTTGAGGATGTTACTTTACAAACACCGGATTATGAAAAGGTAATTGTTCAACATTTATCCCTATCTATCGAACCAGGCGAAGGTTTATTAATTGTCGGACCGAGTGGACGAGGTAAAAGTTCTCTATTAAGAGCTATTGCTGGCTTATGGAATGCAGGAACTGGTTGTTTAAAACGACCTCCCTTAGAAGAATTTCTCTTTTTACCTCAACGTCCTTATATTATTTTAGGAACTCTCAGAGAACAGTTACTTTATCCTAAAACAACCCGTGAAATGACCGATGGAGAACTTGAATCCGTTTTACAACAAGTTAATCTTCAAAATATAGCCACAAAAGTTCATGGCTTTGATGCGGAAGTTCCCTGGGAAAATATATTATCTTTAGGAGAACAACAACGCCTTGCTTTTGCACGATTGTTAGTAACCCATCCCCGCTATGTAATCTTAGATGAAGCCACAAGTGCTTTAGATTTGAACAACGAACAAACCTTATATCACCAGTTACAAAAAGCACAGACAACTTTTATTAGCGTAGGTCATCGAGAAAGTTTATTTAAGTATCATCAATGGGTCTTAGAACTTTTAGAGGATTCTAGTTGGCGACTTGTTTCCATAGATGATTATCGAGCCTCAAAATCTCTGTAACTGTTTCATTGCTAAAACTCAATTTAGGAAAAATTACGATGACTACTACTTCACCAAAAACTCTGACTATGGATATTCAAAAACACAGGGTTCTTTTAATCGGAAAAATGTATGATGAAGCGGGGCAAAAACTTCTTGAAGAATCTACTAATATAGAGATTTTGTCCAACCCTACACTGGATAAAATTAATGAGGCCATTCAAGAAGTATCTGGCGTATTTGTGCGTTATCCTAATAAGTTAGAGGCTTCATCAATCCGATTAGCAAAACAATTAAAAGTAATTAGTACCTCTGGATTTGGCACAGATTCTATTGATATTATGGCAGCAACAGAACAGGGGGTTATCGTTGTTAATAATCCCGGAATGTCAACTACAGCTGTAGCAGAACACACCTTATCTATGATTTTAGCCCTTGCTAAAAAGCTCCCTTTTTTAGATCATTGTGTGAAAAAGGGTAACTATTTAATTCGCAATCATATCCAACCGATTCAACTCGAAAACAAGACCCTTGGTATTGTGGGTTTAGGAAGAATTGGTACTCTGGTGGCTCACAAATGTAACCTAGCACTGGGGATGAGAGTATTAGCTTATGATCCCTATGTTCCAGCCAGCAAAGCGGAGACAGTAGGAGCAACTTTGGTCAAAGATTTAGATGTTCTTCTGGCTGAATCGGACTTTGTTTCTTTGCATACTGAACTAACAAGTGAAACGCGGGAAATGTTTAATATCTCAGTTTTTAAAAAGATGAAACCAACAGCTTTTTTAATTAATACCTCCCGGGGAAAGGTCGTTTGTGAAAAGGATTTAGGGATCGCCCTTAATCAAAAATTGATAGCTGGATGCGCCCTCGATGTCTTTGAACCAGAACCGCCGGCTTTAGATAATCCTTTATATAATTTTGAGAATGTCATTCTCTCACCTCATTTAGCCGGAGTAACCCCTGAAGCGAGTCTAGCGGCTGCTGTTTCGGCGGCGAATCAAATATTACAAGTGCTTCAGGGAGAGAAGCCTCCTTATATGATTAATCCGGAGGTGTGGAATCTTTTTTAAAGCATCTAGAGAATCTCAGGGATTCGGTTAATTAAAAATGGCAATATTTCTGCAAAATCCTTAGGAGGATAATAATTTGGAAAACATCGGCAAAATTCCCCTCAAAGATGAATGGCGTAATCGCTGGGCAATCATCAAACAATTTATCCTTAATCCAGCTCGAGAAATGGCGTTTTTGCAAGATCAGTTTCAAGTTTCTGAACTGTATACTAATATAGCGAAACGCGATCCTCATCTTCATGATCCTAATTTTCCCCAATGGCTTAATTTTGGTTATTGGCAAGAAGAAACAACTTATAACGGAGCTTGTGCCGCTTTAGCGCGTAAATTAGCCGAAGTAGCCGAACTTAAAGCCGGAGATCACCTTTTGGATGTGGGTTTCGGTTTTGCTGAACAGGATTTACTCTGGGTAAGGGAAAACAATGTTGGCTCAATTATCGGTCTAAATACAACCGAGTTACAAGTAGAAATTGCTCAAGAAAGAGTAGCTAAAGCAGGTTTATCGGACAGGATAAAACTTCAAGTCGGCTCGGCTACTCAAATCCCCTTTCATGAGAATTCTTTTGATAAGTTGACCGCTTTAGAATGTGCTTTTCATTTTGACACTCGTGAGGATTTTTTTGCGGAAGCTTTTCGAGTTTTGCAGCCCGGTGGAAGGTTGGCTATAGCGGATTGTTTGCCTAGAGTGGGTCGAGAAATTAACTTCTGGCTGCGGGTTAATAGTAAGAAAATGTGTATTCCCTTTGCTAATCAATACGACCGACATACTTATGTGGAAAAACTCAAAAAGCATGGATTTGTTAATATCCAAGCTTTATCTATTAGTGAATATGTTTGGCCGGCAATGGTTCATTATTTTGCCCAGATTAGCCAAGGGATTAGTAAGCATGATTTAGTTATCGATCTCCAGAAAGATAACCCTGGACTTGAAGCTTGGTCAAGCAATCGGGGTTGGTTTATGGCGTTTGATGATTATCTTTTGTTTTCGGCAGAAAAGCCTAAATTAAACTGAGTTCGGTTTAAGCAGATTGATGTAAAATCCAGTCCATCGGTAGGGGGGACTTCTTGTTAGCGATTGCCTATTAATACTAAATCCGTTCAGTATAGGCTACATATCAGGACAGGCACTCATGCAAAAGGCAAAAGTGGGAATAAATAATCAGTCTTTAATAACCGGATTTAGTATATAGCATTTCTGATTCACAAGAGGTACATTCCCGATCCTGAACAGCTTAATCAGCAAAGGTTTAAGTGTGCCGCACAGATGCGAGAAACGCTATAAGATATCCATTCAATCCGTGAAGTTGTTCAATTATCAACAGTATATCGCCAAAATAGAGAGAATAAACCCAATCCTTTGGCGAGAAAATAGGATTGAGTTAATAAGTAGTTAGGCGTTAAAAACTATCAGACACCCCCCTTATCAAGGGGGGATTAAGGGGGGATCGACACCCCCCTTATCAAGGCTATCCATTAGTCACATCTTTCTTAACATAAAATTTGACAAAAAGAGAAAAGTGTGCCAGATGGCTCAAGGGGGTTCTATGGGGGGACTAATTTGATGAG
>NZ_JADBUE010000142.1:0-21889 GCF_020245805.1 Microcystis sp. M179S2
TGGGGAATTGATCGACGTTAAAAAGTCCCCCGTCCGGCAATCCCGCACCCTGATGTCTGAGGTTGATAATGCAGCGCACTCGCGGTCTTAGGGTGTTACCGATTTCGTTAAGGAGAGTTTCAAGAGTGCCGTAGTAGGAGGTTTCTTTTACCGCTGCTTGGGAGGAGTGGATTTCGTGCAGGTTGCGAAAATAATTGACGAGGGGATTCATTAGGAGTCTTGTAAAAATCAAAAATTGTTGTTAGGGTTAGGCTTCGGTCGTCAGGATAATTAGGAATGAATAATAATTAACTAAGTAGTCTATTTACATATTTTATGCTATTTAATCCTTATTTGGGCTGTTTTTGAACCCTCAAAGGCTCTTGTATGAGTGCATGGGTGTCTGTGCTAACCAAGAAGTTAATTTTGTCCTACTACTGCTTGTTCTAAGGCTCTGCCTTGGAACATAATATATAAGTGGGGTTTCCCCATCACTATAAGCTGTTTTATTTGAGCTTGATAGCCCACCTCAACCTGATGGAGGTACAATTAATAGATCTCTGGTAAAAGTCCTAAATCCCTCAATCCAAAATCCAAAATTAGAAATCTTCAATTTCTCTGATTTATGCAAGAGGTATAATGTGAAATATCAAATTCAATTCAAGCCTAAAGCTATCAAAGACTTAGAAAAACTTTCTTCTCAAGATCGGACTAGAATTATGGCTAAAATTGAAGCAATGAAGGATAATTTACAAGGAGATGTCAAGCAATTAAAGAATTTTACGCCTAATTATCGCTTAAGGGTGGGTAACTATCGAATTCTATTTGAGGTTGAAGAAATCACTTTAGTGATTTATCGTGTTAAACATCGACAAAATATCTACAATTAAATTAAGGAGAAAACAATGATTGAATTACATCCTGAATTCTTAATCAAAAATGGCAAAAAAGAATTTGCTGTTTTAACTTATGAGGAGTTTATGAAAATTAAAGAAATCTTAGAAGACTTAGAGGATTTGGAAGATTTAATACAGGCAAAAGAAGAAGAAAAAGATAGTCAAACTTATTCTATAGATGAGGTTAAGAGGATGCTAAATATTGATTGATTGCTTGTATCTTGCTTTAATTCTACTATTTCGCAGATGGGAAAAAATAGAGTTCACCTTATATCTCTAAATCCGGCTTGTTTTCCTACTTTTCGACAGTTTTCGTCTATTTCACAAGAATATACACAGTCATAACCAACGCTCTCGAAAGCTAATCTAAATCCTCCAATACCAGCAAAAAGATCGATAAATCTGAGTTTTTCGTTTGTCATTGCCAAATTATGACATCAAAGAAATTAATCAATGGGTGCGTTAACAAAGAGTAACGCACCCCAAAGAAATTACACCGAAGTTAAGGTTTTCTCCGCGCTAATTTGCGCTTCGGGACTATCCGCTTCCGAGGGAGGGACTACTTGCCAGAATTGACCGAGATAGCTATCCCAATTAGCTAAAATTAACTTACCTTTGGGGCTATTAGTGCGTTCTACATGGGCCTCAATTAAAGATTTTAACTGTTCCGCACCGGCAGCCGTGCCAACCCGTTGAATCTTGACAATTTCGGGGTTGAGTTTCTCCGGTAGGGACGGATCAAGGATATAAGCTAATCCTCCCGTCATCCCGGCGCCGACGTTGCGACCGACGGAACCAAGCACGACAATTACCCCACCGGTCATATATTCACAGAGGTGATCCCCGGCCCCTTCGATAACTGCTTTCGCAGTGGAATTGCGGACAGCAAAACGTTCACCAGCGCGACCATTAGCGTATAACACCCCACCGGTGGCCCCGTAGAGACAGGTATTACCGATGATAGCGTTATCTTCGGGCTGATAATTGGCGTTTTGGGGCGGTAAGATGACAATTTCGCCGCCGTAGATGCCTTTACCCACATAATCGTTAGCTTCTCCCTCTAAATGGAGATTGACACCGGGTAAATTAAATGCTCCGAAACTTTGACCAGCTGCGCCCTGGAAATTGAGCTTAATTTCGCCTTCAAAGCCATCATTACCGTATTTTTGGGCAATTACCCCCGCAATTCTCGCCCCGACGGAGCGATCGGTATTGACAATCCTGTAGGTTTTGCTGACGGTTCCCTGTTGCTCGATCGCCTGTTTAATCTCGCTATCGGCTAGAATTTCCTCATCGAGGACAGCACCGTTACTATGTACTTCCTCGTGCTGCAACCAAGAGCGATCGCCACGGCCATCGGGTAAATTCAACAAACAATCGAGATTGAGGGATTCTGTCTTAGTTAAACGAGCATCGGAGCGCACTTTTAACAGATCTGCCCGGCCAATCACCTCATTTAAACTGTGATAGCCTAATTTCGCCAATAATTGCCGCGTTTCCTCGGCCACCAAAGTAAAGAAATTGACCACATGAGCGGGAATTCCAGGAAAACGAGTGCGGAGACGTTCCTGCTGGGTAGCGACTCCCACAGGGCAATTATTCGTGTGACAGACGCGGGCCATGATACACCCCTCGGCAATCATGGAAATGGAACCAAAACCGAATTCCTCCGCACCCATCAGAGCAGCCATAAGGATATCCCAACCGGTTTTTAGTCCTCCATCTGCGCGCAAAATCACCCGATGACGCAGTTGATTTTCCATTAACATCCGATGCACTTCCGTCACTCCCAATTCCCAGGGACTACCCGCGTGTTTGATCGAACTTAGGGGTGATGCACCTGTACCACCATCGTGACCGGAAATCTGGATAATATCAGCGTTAGCTTTGGCAACTCCGGCCGCAATTGTACCGATACCGATCTCGGCCACTAATTTGACGGAAACTTTGGCCCGGGGGTTAATTTGGTGTAAATCGTAGATTAATTGTGCTAAATCTTCGATCGAGTAGATATCGTGGTGAGGAGGGGGAGAAATCAAAGTTACTCCCGGTTTCGATCGCCGTAACATGGCAATATAGGAACTGACTTTTTTCCCGGGTAATTGACCTCCTTCTCCCGGTTTTGCTCCTTGGGCCATTTTAATCTCTAGCTGTTTTCCACTCATTAAGTATTCGGGAGTGACTCCAAAACGACCCGAAGCTATCTGTTTAATGGCAGAATTAGCCGTATCACCGTTTTTTAAGCCGTTTAGATGGGGCATAGTCACGGAATGTCCTTCTGCATCCACATCGCTTAAGCTGGTGTAACGGATCGGATCTTCTCCCCCTTCTCCGGAATTGGACTTACCTCCGATGCGATTCATGGCGATCGCTAGGGTTTCGTGTGCTTCCCGGCCCAAGGCACCGAGGGACATTCCCCCTGTGCAGAAGCGTTGCAGGATACTTTCGATCGATTCTACTGCTTCGAGGGCAATTGAGGCTCGATCGCTGTTAAATTCTAATAGATCGCGCAATGCAGTAACGGGTCTTTGCTGCAAGATTTGACGATAGGTTTCGTAATGGTCATATCCTTCACCTTGGGAGTGAGCGGCCACGGCTTTATGGAGTGCTTTCGCCATTTCCGGGGAATTCATGTGGTATTCTCCCCCCGGACGGTAGTTGACAAAACCGTAGTTTTCTAGTTTTTTGGCCGTAAGATTGGGGAAAGCTTTACTGTGGAATGCGATCGCTTCTTGGGCCACCTCAGCAATGCTTAAACCCCCGACGCGACTGGTAGTACCGTTAAAAGCTAGTTTAACTAAATCTGCCGATAATCCGATCGCCTCAAAAATTTGCGCCCCATGGTAGGAAGATAGGAGAGAAATACCCATTTTCGAGAGGATTTTCAGTAATCCCGCTTCTACGGATTTGCGGTAATTAATTAGGGCTTTTTCGAGGCTAATAGCTTCTAATTTGCCATTTTCCATCAATTTCTGAGTTTTTGGCTCGATCCACCACTGGGCGATCGTTGCTAACGCAAGATAGGGACAGACTGCGGAAGCGCCATAACCAATTAGACAAGCGAAGTGATGGGTACTCCAACATTGGGCCGTGTCGATCACGATGGAAGCTTTTAAACGCAAGTGTGAGCGAATCAGGTGATGATGGACGGCACCAACGGCCAATAAAGGGGGAATATAGCTAGTTTTTTCGTCAATAGGAGCAGTCCTGTCACTGAGAATTAAAATTTCCGCTCCCGATGCTACTTTCTTGGCGGCCTCAGCGCACAAATGAGCGATCGCGGTTTCTAATCCCCCCGGTCCGGTGGTCAGATCATAAAGGGTAGAAAGTTCGGCTGTTCTGTAGCTAGAGGTTTTAACTTTGGCTAATTCCGCATTATTGAGCAGGGGAGAGTCTAATTTCAGTAAATGTGCGTCATCAACCCCTAATTTAAGTATATTGCCCCGTCGTCCCAGATACATAGTCAAGGACATGACTAAACTTTCCCGTAAGGGATCGATGGGGGGGTTAGTAACTTGGGCAAAACGTTGTTTAAAGTAATCGTAGAGAAGATGGGGTTTACTGGAGAGGACCGCTAGGGGAGTGTCATCACCCATACAGAAAGTCGGTTCTTTTCCCTGTTCTGCCATGGGAACGATAATCATATCCACATCTTCGGCAGTATAACCGAAAGCGGTTTGCCTGGGAAGGAGATGACTAGGAGCGGGAATGTCTATCGCTGTTTCTTTGTCAATAAAGGTGCGTTGGGATTTCACCCATTCACCGTAGGGATTAGAGCGGGCAATTTCCTGTTTAATCGGCCAATTACGCTTAATTTCGCCTTTTTCCAGATCGACCGCGAGCATTTGACCGGGGCCGAGACGACCTTTTTCGATAATGGTGGTTTCATCGAGGGGAATAGTTCCCGCTTCCGAGGAAACGACGATATAACCGTTGTTAGTAATGCTATAACGGGCCGGTCGCAAACCGTTGCGATCCAAACAAGCGCCGACGATTCCCCCGTCACTGAATACCAGTAAAGCCGGACCGTCCCAGGGTTCCTGTAAACCGCTATAGTATTCGTAGAAGTCGATAATTTCGGGATAATCCTGTAAATCCGGCTGATTATTGTAGGCCTCCGGCACTAGGATCATAGCTGCTTCTAGGGGACTGCGACCGGTTCTCACCAATAATTCTAGGGCGCTATCGAGGTTATAGGAGTCGCTGTTAGCGGGGTTAACAATGGGAGTCAGGGATTGTAATTCTTCGTGGGTCCAACCTTGGGTTTCTAAAGCGGGTTCCCGGGCCGACATCCAGTTAATATTGCCCAAAAGGGTGTTAATTTCGCCGTTATGACCCAATAAGCGCATCGGTTGAGCGAGAGGCCATTTTGGTTGGGTATTGGTGCTAAAACGTCGGTGATAAATAGCGAATTGACTGCTATAGGCGGGATTTTGCAGGTCTAGATAGAATTCTCGCAGGATTTCGCCCCGTACCATGCCTTTATAGACAATGGTGCGACAGGAAAAGGAACAGAAATAGAAATCATCGGCCAGTTGCTTACCGACTTCAGAACGGGCAATATAGAGTAGGCGATCGAATTGAGAACCAGCTAAATCGGGGGAAGTAACCAGAATTTGCTCGACGTAGGGTTGATTTTCCCTTGCTTGTCTTCCGAGGACTTCGGGACGGACGGGAACAGCGCGCCAACCTAAAATCTTAATATTATATTTATTGACAATTTCTTCGATGTGTGCTTTAGCGTCGGCGCGTTCTTGGGCTGCTTGGGGAAGAAAGACCATACCCACCCCTAGGCGCTCAGATTCTGGCATATTTAAGCCATTTTCGGCGAACCAAGCAGCGAGGACATCTCTGGGGATAGCGGTCATCATACCGGAACCGTCACCGGAATCCTGATCGGCGCTGCAGCCTCCCCGGTGTTCCAAACAACCTAAGGCTAAAAGTGCCTGTTCAATCAGTTGATGGCTGCCAGAACCGCGCACATCGGCAATAAAACCGACTCCGCAAGCGTCCCGTTCCTCTACGAGCCATGGGGGACCCCAATAGGGATCGATTTGGTGTATATTGTCGGTTTTTAGGTTATTTTGTTGCGCCATAGAAGTTATCCTTAGGGTCGTTGTCTAGAAGGGTGGGATAGTTGGTCTGCTGAAAGGGTCAATCTAGAATAGAATTTTTTTTGATCTTGCCGTTTCGATTGTCGCTGATTTTTCCTAATTTTTGCCTGTTGCCGTCTTTATCTTGGCCGGTCTGAGGAATCACAGGTGATCTACCATGATATAGTAGCTCTCAGGAATTGTCATCGAAAATCCCCTGGATGGGGTGAAACACCCTGTTAGGTGCTTATTTGGGCAGAATATTGTCGGATTATAAATATTATTGGAGCAATGGGGTCAAATTCAGGACAAAACTTTAGCTAAAGAGGCAGGTAAATCGGCTAATTTTTCTACCACTGTCACCCCAGCTTCTTGAAAATGACGTAAGCTATCTTTTCTGGTATTCTTAGCGGCAACAGAGTAGGAAAGTTGGTTAGAAATAATTGTTTCTGTATCGCCGAAATTGGTTTCAATCGCTGCATTTAACCCCACAAGATAGGCAATCACTGGTTTTTCGAGCGCCGAGGCAATATATTTGGCTGCCTCGATTTCGGCCTTTCCCCCCACCTGACTGACGAGGAGAATTGCCTCGGTATTGTCATCTTCCTCAAAAACCTGCAACCATTGGGACAAATTGGAGCCAATAATGCCGTCAGTACCCAAATTTACCGCCATAGATTCACCATAACCCGCTGCTGTTAAAGTTTTCGCCACTTCATCCCCTATGCGATCGCCGCGGGTGATCAGACCGATTGTCCCCGATTGATAAAAATTCGGTTCACAAATACCCAACCAAAGATAATTGGGAATAATTACACCCTGGCTGCCAGGTCCGAGAATTAATGTCCCGGTGGTACTAGCTATCTTTAATAATTCCACCAGATCCAAGGGGGGAACTCCGGGGGTGACGATAATTAATTGGGGAATTGCTGCTGCGATCGCTTCTAAGGCCGCATCTAGGACTTGATTGGGGGGGACTAAAATTAAACTGGTTTGGATTTCTCCCGTTTCAGCAACGGCCTCGGCCACTAGATCAAACACTGGTATCTCTGCGATTATCTCACCACTGCAGCCACTAGCCACCCCCGCTACTAAACAGGTTCCCTGAGCTTTCAATCGTGCCGCATAATATTTGCCTAGGGGTCGATCGATCCCTTGCATAATTATCTGATCTTTATCTGTCCATTTCATATATTAAGTGTTGGGAGTTGTTTCAGTAATCAGTAAACAATAATCAGTAAACAGTAAACAGTAATCAGTGAGACACTGTTGATGGGAGTTTTTTTCAGTGGTCAGTAAACATTAAACAGTAATCAGGTTCTGAAGGCAAGAGTCACTCATGCAAGAGGCAAAAGAAATGTCTCACGTCTGACTCACTGTCTCACTTTCTTCTCCTCCCTCTTCTGCGGTTCGACAAGCTCACCGTCCACTCTGGCACCAGATTCTTTGCCATCGAGAATTTCTCGTCCTTTTTTCACCATTTCTTGGTTAATTTTGTTAAGGAGATTTAAGTTAATTCCTTTCCGAAAATGTACCATCATTTTGGCATCAAAGGGGACTTCTATTTGATAGTTTTTTAGCCCAATAAAACACTGGAGATAAGGGTTTTCCCTAACTTGTTCGATGGTTTCTCTATCACTTATTCCTAATCTTTATTGAATAATTAATAATGCCAATGCCACCCTAAATGGTAAGGCGGGGATTCCCTTATTTTCAGGGAAGCTTTTTGCGTATTCTTCTTCAAATTTTTCCCAGGGAATTATAGTCATTTCAATTAAGATTGAGAACATCAATCCCAGAGTTCATAAGGGTTTAACTGGTCTAGAGTGTATCAGACTTATCTGAAATGACTATAAGTTGGTCATAATAACTACGGCGGATTCAGGATTGGTCTGGTACATTCTCCACTAAGGAATTAGCTGTGTCAGACGAATAAAGCAACCGCCGTAATTTATTACGCTTCCAAGGCCGCTCAGATCAGCAAGAAATTGCTGCTGACCAGGTTGGGGAAGACCGCGTTGGCCGACGCCACATCCGAGGGAAAAGCCGGATTGAAGCGGTTCAGGTTAGCGATCTGCGTGGGCGTGACAACGCCAGTGCCGTCGGGATCAAAGAACAGATCACCGTTGGAGAGGTTATAGATGAAGCGCTGGCTTGCCGTGTTGGCCCCCGTCGCCCCGGCCTCCGCCCGCAGCTGGGCTGCGGTAAGGGTGGAGCCGCTCAGGCCTGCGTAGACGTTCTTGTCGAAGACCAGTTGGTCCAGACTGGAGTTGAAGTCCCGCAGTTGATCCACCCCATTGAGACCCGGGGCCTCGTTGAAGGTGAAGCGATCGTTTCCTCCACCCCCTGTGATGATGTCGTTCCCCTGGCCGCCGATGAGGGTGTCGTTACCAGCCTGTCCCTTCACCAGATCATTGCCGAGGCTGCCGCTGACAACGTCGTCGCCATTGCCGCCGTTGAGATCATCGGCGCCATCCTCACCGAAGAGGCTGTCGTTGCCCTCTCCGCCATACATATCGTCGTTGCCAGTGCCGCCATAAATCTGATCTTTGCCGGCATCCCCACGCAACATGTCAAAGCCGTTTTCACCGTAGATGGTGTCATCTCCTTCACCGCCATCGGCAAAGTCATTGTCATCGCCGGCCCAGAAGGTGTCCGCGCCTCCATCGCCCCACATGCAGTCATCCCCAGCCAAGCCCTTGAATTGATCGGAACCGTTGGTGCCGCCAAAGAGCTCACTGGCCTTGCCCTCCCCGTTGGGACTGAACACGCCGCGGGCATCAAGGTAGTTGCCACCATTGCCGACAAGCACGCCATTCACATAGCCAGCCCTGCCCACCAGCCGTTGAGTTCCAGTAACATCCACCACCGTCTGAGTGTCCTGAAGCAATAAAGCTTCAGAAGAATAGGTGTTGAAGCTTTGCAGGGATCGCTCATAATCAGCATCATTCACCGCAAAGATCTTGTGGTAGAGATGCTTAACTCCCGTGGCGGCCATTACCATGTCGGCCACCGTCTTCCCCTTGATTTCCTCCACCAGATCCGTGGCAGCCAGCTTGCTCAGGTAGTAGGCCTCATCACCCCGCTGCAGTTGCTGCATCTGGTAGGCATAGATGAAATCATGGGTGGGGCCAAGCATACCGCCGGGGGTTTTGGCCTCTGCCAATCCACCCAGCCAGAGGGAGATCTTTTGGAAGTCCTGGTTGCCGCTGGGCGTGTTCACGGGCGCTGAGGGATTCAGGGCATCCGTGCTGCTGCCGCTGTAGAGCAGGCCCATGAAGGTGTCATCCCCCATGGCCAAATCCGCCGCAGCGGAGAGGGCGGCGGCGTAGGTGGCGGCCGCGCCTGGAGCCGGACTGGCTTGCAGTTGATTCCAATAGGAGAGATCGGCATTGCCCGAATAGCCGCTGAGGATGGCATCGCGGGCGTAGGCCATGATGAACGTCTTCAACGATTCGGGATGAAGCAGATGGGCTCCAAAATCCTTCCAGCTGATATAGGGCCGCAGGTTGGCCTCCAGGGCCGCAAGGTTGGCGTCAATGGCATTGTTGGCCTGCACCAACCCGGTGGTGCCCCCTGGAGAGGTGCGTACGTCACGAAGGTAGGTTTGAATCTGGCGACGGGCTTCATTGAGGGAGGTGATGCCGGTATCCAGGCCGCGGGCGATGTTGAGGGCACCCAGATCCAAGGGCAGTCCTACCAGGGCGTTTTGAAGGGTGTTGGTGATGAATTCATCGGTGGCGTTGCCCACCTGCTGGCTCATCCCTGCGGCGATCTGCCCTGCTGTGTCGCGCGTGTAGATCTGGGGGGCGAGAAAGGCCTGCAGCAGCGGGATGTCCATCTGCCCGCCGGGGTTAGCCAGGCCCGTTTGCTGGTTCACCGAGGTGAGGGCCACGGTTTCGGTGAGCTGGGAATGGCCGAAGCGAAAGGCGCTGGAGGCGAATTCCGCCAAGATGCTGGCATTGAAGCCGGCGTTGTTGTTGTTGCCCGCATTGGGACCTGCGAATGCACCCAGGTTGGGGGTAATGCGCCGCGCGTACTCCTGCAACACATGGTGTTGGTAGAAGTTTTCATTGGCCAGCTTGGCGATTTGAAACAGCTCTTCTCCGGAAAGGGCCTGGTTCTGGCCGTTGTTTCCGGCATTCTGGGCCAGATTGGCCTGAATCTGAGACAGGATATTGTTGTGGGTGGTGACAAAGATCTCATGCATTGCCGTGAGACCAATATTTTCATTCAGGCGCCCATCTCCGCCCACAGCGTGTTGATTCAGCCGAGAGGGATCCTTCAGATCACCGTTGGCGTTGAAGGGATCGCTGCCAGCAGGCTGGGGAGAGCCTTTCCAGTCACTGGCCAGATCGATCAGAAAGGCTGAACCCGCCTTGGCCAGCACCTGATTGGAGGTGACGGCCGCCGTATCAAAGACGTAGCTCTTCTGCCCCGACACCTTGTCGAGCACCACAAAGGCATAGCGCCCCGCATTGGGCTGGCCCTGGGGGATGATCTCCACCAGGGGCACAGACAGCACATCGCGATCGCGCAAAGTCAGGCCAATGCGCTCGGCATTCTTTTTCAGGTCAAACCAGCGGGCGGTGGAGTTTTGCGGATCTGCGAGCAGCCGGCCCGTCAGTTCACCATTGCCCTTGTATTCCCGCATGAAAATGGCATGGCTCTCCACCGAGCCATAGACCTGGTTGAGATCAAAAAAGGCGGAGGTTTGGTTGAAGCTCTCGCCATTGCGTGGGGTGAGCTTCAGCACGCTCTGGCCGCTGTCGTTAGTGGTGGTGGAGGCAACCACGCTGGTGAAGGCCGCCTTGCTGTTGATGGTGGCCACCACATCGTTGAGGGTGGCGCCCGCATTGATCACGATCAGCTGCTCATTGAGCACCAAGGTCCCCCCACTGGTGCCAGTGAAGCTGGTGCCGATGGCGGCGTTCTCATTGTCCACATCCCATTGGCTGGGGCGGCTGTAGCCCGCTAGGCCTAGCTCCGCCACCAGGGCATCGCGGCTGCCCTCGCCGATCTCCACCTGCACCGTGTTGGTGCGGGAGAGAGCCATGAAGTTGGTGGGCGAGCCAGGGTTGTAAAGGCTGTCTCCAGGGAGCAGGGGGATCAGCAGGCTGCCATCCTTGCCCTTGGCGAGAAAATCCATGCCGTGGTCGTTGTATTGGCCAAACAGGGCGAAAAAGCCTGAATTCGGCAGGGGATTTCCAGTATTGGAGCCATTCACCCCATTGCCACCGGTGAGAATGGTTTCATGGCGGGTGTTGTTTTTCTGGCTCACCCGCTTGCCGGCCTGGGTGCCGGCCTGGGTCCACTCCTTGGCGTAGGGATCATCCAACACCTGCAGCGCTGTCTTGCCGCTTTGATTGGAAACCAGATTGCTGATCAGCCTGGGGCTGGCATCGAAGATGTCGGGATTGCTGGGATTGGCATAGCCGCGAAGGCTGTAATCAAGCGTATAGTTTTGGTCGTAGACGACCGCTCCCGTCTGGAAGTTGATCGTGAAACCACCCGTGGCTTGCGTGAAGCTCTGGCTGGTGAGACGGCGAAACAGTGTGCCTGTCGCCCCGGCCATGAATTTCGGATCTGTGGTGGACAAGGGGTAGGGTGCCGAGATGGGGGTGATGCCGCCACCCACCTGGTAACGCAATTGATCCGTGCCATCGACAAAGCGGATGCCGCTGGTGGGTCTGGCGCCCGTCACACCCGGATTGAAACCAGGCAGAACGGCGAGACGGGGATCGTTGTTCCATTCCTTGTAGACGCGATATTGATAACGAAGAAAAAACAGATCGTCGATTGTGAACGTATCAATCACCGAATCGAAATTGGGATTTGGCATTATTTGGCAATGTGCAGTATTTTTCCTAACCCGTGTGCAAGCATATTTTTAGTCTTGATTTACAAGGCTTTCAGAAATCAGCAGAGATAAAGTCTCCTTTGTAACCCTGATTCTGTCGTTTTTAGTTGCACATCGCGTTTTTTTACTCTAAAGACAATAATATAGTTTCATGGCAGAAACGTTGCATTTCCCAATAAAACTTTACATTTAACCTACCTTCCCCACTTCTTAACATTCCATTGATAATTTTCCCTAATACATTGCTTAGAAACCATTACCAGCAATGATTATAGCTAGAGTGATCGATTTTTCTCAAGGTGAAGAATTGTAATTTGTTTTCTCAGAAAAATCAATTATTGAGAATGGTTCTTAATAGTAGTTTCTACAATGACAGTTTTTGGTAAAAACATCTTGAGGAATATAAAAATATATGAAGATGTGCGGAGTGTCGGATTTAAGAACATAACAAACCCAAAACGCCATTTTTTCAATTGAACTGGTCACTGATTCTAGGCTAATTTAATTGCTGCCGTGACTACCTCTTCTAAAGACTCTAACCAATGAAAGTTAACATCAGCTAAACTCTGACTGATATCGATCGCTTTACTGTCAGCTAGGACGCGAAAAATTATTTGTGGTAGGGTGGGATTGAGAAAAGATCGAGGTTGCAAGGTTTGTCTTTCCTGTCGGGTAGCCCGGATCGTTCGTTCACCACTGCCCCGGCTGGGTGATAATGGGCTATAACTGCGGTAGTAATTGCTAATAGTCTCGATCGCTTTTTGGCCAAAGTCGGGATAACTGACAATATCAACGATAACCACTTTTAAATCGGCCAATAGTTGGAATTGTTGCAGACCGGCCTCTATTTGCTCGTTTAATTGCTCTAATTCTAGTCTTTCCTCCAGTATAAGCCAGGCTGCTAGTTTTGCCCCTTTGCCTGCCAAGGCATCCCAGACAGTGGACATCAAACCCTGGCCATTACTGATCACGGCTATTTGGCCAGTTTGATCAATTATCGACCAAGGGGATTGTAATTGGGGAGGGGTCAGGGCCAGAAGATCGAGATGTCTAGCTAAAGCGGCATCATTAACACTTATTTTGCCATCTAGGGCCATCACTTCCCCAGTTTCGTTGATACCCAAGGGATTAATCTCGATAATATCGAGATCTTTGCTGACAAAGAGACTATACATTTTTTCGAGAATTTGACTGATAGACTCGATCAAAGACCCTCTTAAACCCATAGATACGGCTAATTGCCGACAGAGATAGGGGGAAAATCTCTCTTCAATGACCACTTTTTGCATGGTTGCCAGTAAACTGTCCACATCCATCCCCCCTTGACTCGCACCGAGTAAAACCGGTCTTTGCAGATGATAATCGAGTAAAATGGCTAAAAATATCTCCTGTTGCGGATTATACCTGGCTTCTGCTAAGATTACCTCTGGATATTCTCCGGCGATCGGTAAATGAAAGATAGCATGGGCAGCCGCGATCGCATCGATGGTATTAGCGACAAATTTCACCCCTCCTGCTTTTCCTCGTCCTCCCGCTCGTACCTGGGACTTCAGCACGATAGGATAGGGAATGTTTAATCTTTTTAGTCCCCCCGGTTCGTGGATTGGTTGGGAAGGTAAAATGGGGATGCCGACTTGAGCAAATATTTCCTTGGCTTGGTATTCGAGTAAATCCATAATTGATTAATTGATAAAGTGGCGATTCTCTCTTTGCTCGTTTCGGTAGCTTGGGGACTATGAAGATTATTTTAGCAACAGCATCCAGTTCACGGGTGATCAGGGAGAATATTCTTGGCTTACTCGATCGCAAAAATTAAAGTTAATTGTGTCATTATGCGGTTAGAGGAGAAACTTTTTTAGCTACCCACCCCTAGTAGTCTAGCAATCTTTCACTCTCTCTATTTCTATCTTTAGTAAGCTTTACTGCATTTAAACTGAGTATTGGATGCTTTAGTACGCATGAACTATTCCCTACTCCCCGCTCCGGCGCTCCCTAATTCCTAATTCCCCACACCCCACACCCTCAGTTTTTTGTCACAATTGTTACATTTTTTCAGAGATTTTAATTCGATCGGGTGATTTTTTTTGATAGGATTGAACCTATAATTCTCCCATAAATAGTTATTGTTCCCCATTAACCCTGCCAAACTAAGAACTGCGGACAAATCAAGAGTTTTGGCGTTTCAATAGACCAAATAAACTAATAACTGGCAATTAGTAGGAAATCTCAGTTATTTTTGGCTAAAATTCTCCTTTTTCCCGCATTTTCTTGCTTGGAAACAAACTTTTTTCCGCTTTCGTCTTTATCTTTAATTCGCTCCCACTAGGAAACTCAAGGGTAAGATGCTAAATTTTCAAAAGCAGGGTCGTCATCATCCTCTGACCCTATTCACAATGCTTTTAAGTGCTTCTTTCGTTGTGGTCTCCCTTTCCTTGACTTCTGCGATCGCACGTCAATTCGCCCCAATTAACCCGATTAAAACGATTCCTTTGGGGAATGCTCAATTAATTCCTGCCGGCACAGACATCCCTGTAAAATACGAGCAAGGGGAAAAAATTCTTTTAACCAAACAAGAAACTTTTTCTTTATCTCTGACCGTCACCGATAATATCAAAAATTCCCAAGGACAGACAATTATTCCCGATGGTAGTCAGATTATCGGAGAAATTAAACCTGATGGTCAAGGTTCGCGTTTTTTATCCCAAAAAATCTTTTTAAAAACCCGTCAACCCCAAGAAAAATCTATTGATGCTATTTCGGCAGTTTTCACTCGTCTAGAAAGGCTAATTAAAGGAGTTAACCCCGATAAAATTATTCAGGGTGCAGTATTAGGAAAATCCGCCGCTTCTGTCCTCGCTTCTTTTACTTCTGACCAACCGGTTAGCGAGGGATTATTACGAGGAGGAGGATTAGAAGTATTAGCCGGTTGGTTACTACGAGGAGAATCGGTGGAATTATTGTCAATTAACCCCAAGGAAGATTTAAAATTAACCCTTCGTTCTGATTTTACCGGGCAGTAAGCTGAAAAAAAATCTGGTGTGTTAGTTATTTATCTAACACACCAGCTATCTGGACTAAGCGGCGTTTTGTCGATACCATTCAATGGTTTTCCGCAAACCTTCTTTAAATTCCATTTGAGCAACAAAACCGAATTTTTCCCTAGCGCGGGTTGTATCTAAACAGCGTCGCGGTTGACCATTCGGTTTATCTATTTCCCAAACAATTTCGCCATCAAAACCCATTAAATCACAGATTAATTCCACTAAATCTTTGATAGAAATCTCATAATTTGTACCAAGATTAACCGGGTCTGACTCATTATAGAATTGACTGGCCATGACAATGCCTCGCGCTGCATCGGTGGAGTAGAGAAACTCCCGGGTTGGACTACCATCTCCCCAGACAGGAAGTTGTTTATCCCCCCGTTGTTGTGCCTCATAAACCTTGCGAATTAAAGCAGGAATTACATGGGAACTACCCGGATCAAAATTATCCTCCGGCCCGTATAAATTTACCGGTAAAAGATAAATTCCGTTGAAACCATACTGCAAACGATAGGACTCTAATTGTACCAATAAAGCCTTTTTAGCGATACCATAAGGCGCATTGGTTTCTTCGGGATATCCTGACCATAAATCGTCTTCACGGAAAGGTACTGGAGTAAATTTTGGATAGGCACAAATTGTCCCCACACAGACAAATTTTTGCACTCCTGCTAGATAGGCAGCATGAATTAATTGGGTTCCCATCATCAAATTATCATAGAATAATTCGGCGGGTTTTTCCCGATTGAGACCGATACCTCCCACATGGGCAGCCAAATGGATAATTAAATCTTCTTCGTTGGCTAAACGTTGACAGTTTTCCCAAACTCTTAAATCACAATCTTTAGACCGAGGAATTGTAATTTTTTCGGGATTGGCCCCCGCTGCAATTAATTGATTAACTACTTGCCGACCTAAAAATCCAGCCCCCCCGGTGACAACGATTCTTTGTTCGCTTAAATTCAGCATATTTTTACCTCTTTAATCCACAGTTGTCATTGAACGATTGCGAAGATAAGCCAAATCTTTTAATAACTGTCCGCTATCACCACCGTTATTAAGATTAATCCCCAAAGCCGCTAAATCCGCATCTACCATTAATTTTACCAGTCCCTCGAACGTTACCGACGGCTGCCAACCTAATTTCTCTCTGGCTTTTGTGGAATCTCCTATCAATAAATCCACTTCCGCTGGACGCAAATAACGTTCATCAAACTCCACATAATCCTGCCAATTTAAATTAACGTATTGGAAAGAAATATCGAGAAACTCCCGGATAGAATAGGTTTCATTTGTCGCCACTACATAATCATCTGGTTCTTGCTGTTGTAACATTAACCACATCGCCCGCACATAATCCTTAGCATAACCCCAATCCCGTTTAGAATCGAGATTTCCTAAATAAAGTTTTTTCTGTTGTCCGGCAATAATTCGGGCCAAAGCGCGGGTAATTTTGCGCGTGACAAAAGTTTCTCCACGACGGGGGGATTCATGGTTAAATAAAATGCCGTTACAGGCAAATAAGTCGTAGGATTCCCGATAGTTGACCGTTTGCCAGTGACCGTAAACTTTCGCGCAAGCGTAGGGACTGCGGGGATAAAATGGCGTGGTTTCTTTTTGGGGAACTTCCATGACTTTCCCGAACATTTCCGAGGAACCTGCTTGATAGAAACGGACTTCGATGCCAGTTCTTTTTTGGTAATCCCGAATTGCTTCTAGTAATCTTAAGACCCCCACCCCCACAGCATCGACGGTGTATTCTGGGGCATCAAAACTAACTCGCACATGGGATTGGGCCCCTAAATTATACACTTCTACTGGTTGCACTTGTTCGAGGATACGCCGCAGGGTCGTGCCGTCAGTGAGGTCGCCATAATGAAGAAATAATTTAGTATCGGGCTGGTGGGGGTCAGTGTAGATATGATCGATGCGATCGGTGTTAAAGGTGGAGGTACGACGGATGATACCGTGGACTTGATAACCTTTTTCTAATAATAATTCGCTCAGATAGGAACCATCTTGGCCGGTGATGCCGGTAATTAGGGCGCGTTTAGCTTCAGTCATCAGTAATTTACCTAATCAGAAAGAATAAAGACTCTGACTGCTTATAGCACACTTTAGCCCCTCAGGACAAGTTTGGCTAGGTTGAGAGGGGACAAAAAGATGAATTGATTTTTGCTCAGGTCCCCAGAGAGCCTAAATTGTTCTGAAAATTTTCTCGAAATTTTCTGACCTGAAATTCCTTGACTTTGAGCAGTTGATAATTATCTTTTCCCATGGCTAGGGAAAATTTGGCTTCGGTGTCATCAAGTAAATTTTTGGAGATAGCTTTCCACTGTTCTTGTGTTTGCCAATGGACAACGATAATTAATTCTTCCTCGATGGCGGGATTAATCCAAAGCTCCTTACCTAAAAAACCAGGTTGTTTTGCTAAAAACTTTGTCCAAATTTCTTGATCTTTTTGGATAAATTTTTCCCTAGCTTCGGGTTTAACTTGAAATTCTAACCACTCAATGACCATAGTAATTATCTCCTATTTTTTGGCTTTCATCAAGAATTCTTCTGTGAGTTTCATAAAAGCTTTGGAACCACTAGAAGAGGGCATAGCTGCCACCACAGGCACGAACATATCAACAGCTTTAGCTACATTAACATCCAGAGGAATCGCATTAGCAAAAATTTGATGGGCTTGAAAATCCTGTTGTACCCGGCGCATGACTTGATTATAGTAGCGACTGAGTAAACCACCACCGGAAAGAATAAAAACTATACCGAGTAAACCGGGGTTAATCGGTGCGGTTTCTTGATGACTAGCTTTCAGTTTAACTATTCTTCTTTCTAATAGCTGAATGCCGACAATTGATAAAGGTTCGGGACGGGCAGGTAGTAAATAAAAATGACTGCTACATAGACCACTACGAGTTAAAAGATTATAGCCCGGAGCGCAATCCATGATAATATAATCGTAACGGTCTTGAATGGGATCAATGATTTTTTGAATTAAGATTCTTTCCAGGTTATTCCAAGCATGATCAAAGCCTAAATCTTCCTGTAAAATTGCTTGGTGGTGCAGGGTTTCTGAGACGACATATTCATCATAAAGTTCGATGTCTCCTGGCAGTAGATCTAAGCCTTGAATTTCACAGACTGAAGGGACAATAATATCATCAATAGTTAATTTATTGTAGGGATTGGGTTTGATAATTGCTTCTAATAAATAGCTTAAAGTGCGTTTTTTGCGACGCAGTTGAGCGAATTCGTGGGGAGACATTAAGCTAAGAGTCGCACTGATTTGAGCGTCTAAATCGAGGACAAGGACTCGTTTTTGCTGAAATTTAGCTAAACAGGTGGCAAGGTTGACGGTAAGGGTAGTTTTTCCTACTCCTCCTTTCATATTAACGGTGCTGATGACAGTGGCCATTAGGGGAATTCCTTTCTAGTTAACCGATGGAATATCTCGACGTAAAACCTGCCCGTTGGGAGCCATAATCAAAGGAGGTAAACTGGTAATATTGATCGCCTCTTGGGTTTTCATGTCGTAGGTGGTGTAAACTGTTTCCTGTTGATGGGGATTAATATCGACAATTGTTAGGGTTTTTCTAGGTGCTTGTTCACTGTTCAATAACCGTCGCGGTCCACTGCCTAAAGCTCCCGCGTGTAATAATTGTAATTGCCCCCGTTTACCCGGATAGTAAGCGTGAGCGTGGCCACTAATATAAGTATGCACCTGATGGCCCTCTAAAAACGCTCTTAATTTCTCGGCATCGGCTAAATAATCCCCCGGTCGATTTCTGCCCACGGCAATACCGTAGAGGGGTAAATGACCGATTACTAGCCGCATCCTAGCATTTTTAGCGTCGCTACTACTCAAGTTTTTTGCTGCCCAATTTAGTTGTTCCTGAGAGATTAAATGAGTGGAGGCATCCCAAACTAGATAGAATATACCATTTTGAGTGAAAGTATAATAAAAAGGAAAGCCGGTTTTATCGATAAAATTTAAACTTGTATCATGTTGGGGGTTTTGCCAATAATCTTGGGCTAATTGTCTCTCTTGAGCATAGATAAATTTTCCTGCCGATAAAGCTCCAGAAGCGTCATGATTACCGATGGTAAAACCAAAAGGTATTTTAGCAGCTCGCAGGGGCGCGGCGATATGGCGATCAAAGGCTGACCACATGGCGTTAATTGCTGCCTCTGTCAAGCTGCTTTTTTGTCCTGCCACCATGTCGCCACCACAGAGGACCAGATCGGGTTTATTATTGATAATTAAAGGGATAGCTCGATCGATTTCGGGATCGTAAGTTGTGGAACCGTATTGACTATTAAGGTCACTAATCACAATTATCTTGACTTTTTTCGCCTTTTGTGCTTGTTTAACAGCCGACTCAGGGGGATTTTTGGAAGTAACGGGCTGTAAAATTTGATGAGCGCAAGCTACCAAGCTAAAACCGCCTAAACTGCCACTGATCAGCAAAAATTTACGGCGTTGCATAGGATATCAATCTCGTCTTTAATTGAGGTCACGTCAGTTATTGTAGCAATTTTTGTCCCCTCGCTCGCTTTTTTGTTGATCATCCCAATTAACTATCAGGAGATAACTTGACAATTCTCTTAACTTCTTTTGCGCCTTGGTTATGCCATCACCGGAGTAATTCCTCCGATGATTTGTTAGTATCCATTCAATATAATTATCCCAAAAAGCTTTTATTTTTGCGTCAACTTCCCGTTAATACCCATCGAGCCAGTGAACGAGTTATCAAAGCTCTTCAAGACAAAAAGCCTGATTTCGTTATTTGTTGTGGCATGGCAGAAAGTCGTTATCGTTTAAGTTTAGAATCTCAGGCTAGGAGTAGCACAAAAAAGTTATTTACACCAATTCCTCTTAAGGATTTTGTCAAAGAGCTTGCCTATAGCTATATCAGCGATAATGCCGGTCAGTTTGTCTGCGAAGAATTATATTTTCAAGTCTTAAAACATCATCCGAGAGCTTTATTCGTTCATGTGCCGCTTTTAACTGACAAAAATTTTGCCATTATTCAAAGAGATTTTCAAAAAATTATCACGCTTAGTCGTTAGCTCATACAGTATAATTCAGGAATCAGTTTCAAGGGAAAAAGGAAAAAGGACATCTTGGTATTTTGCCGAGCAACAAGCAAGGTTATTGTAAATGTGCAGTACATTGACCTATACTTGTATTTCGCCAAATCACATAGTAGGTATTATTTGGTATTACATTAATTACCCCTTCCCCATAGACTTGACAATTGCCAATAGTTTGACAACGAATTTGTCCAGTTATTTGATATCTTTGTTGTCCTAAGTCAATATTATTTATAGTAGAAAAATTTCCTTGCGGATAAAAATATTCACCACTAATGTTGACAGCTATGGGCAGAACACATCCAAAATTATCCCCGGCATAAGCTATATTAATTGAGGTTTTCTGTGGCGTATATGTAGGGTTTGGTATTGGTGCCGGTGTTGGTGGTGGCCTATATGTAGGGGTTGGTATTGGTGTCGGTTCCGGGGATTTACCAGCAAAAAAAGATTTAATTTCTTGCCACCACCAGGGGGCTGTCGCTCCAGCAAGAAGGGCTATAATAACAGAACTAATAATCTGTACGATTAAACTATTGTTTTTATTATCACTGGACATTTTCCTATTCCTCACTTGTGGATACAGCGTTTACCATATACATGAGGTTATTTCTCGCATCTGAAATACCTAATTGGCAAGGATTAGTCTATGCTTTACCTTTAGAAGAAAGGCTGTAATTAATTAGCTATTGACATTTGAGAAAATTACTGCAAGTCTAAGCAATCTAATATCTTCTGCCAGACTAGCACTTAATTGGGGATACGTCATCTGCTTGTTACATTAGTTAAAAATGACGCAAAAACCTTCTATTGGGACTTAGGCGTTTTCGGTCAGCAAAAAAGGCTCAAACCATTACGGGACAAAGGGTTAACCTCGATTTATGATTTTCCTTGATCTATCTGGGTTTCAGCATTTTTGTAGAAAGCAAAAAACCTAAGAACTAATTCTTGATCATATAATTCATTAAGTTTGCCATTACTTAATTGAGTAAGAGATTTGAAAACTTCGCTTTGACTAACTTTTAGTAAAAGCTCGTTAAGCCTGGGATTAACCCCTCGATAAATTGCATTTCTTATCTCCCTCCTGTGGAGTTAATTTTGAACCTCCAGAGTTGAGTCGTTTGAACAACTCATACTTCATGGAAGTACTACTTTCTCCTCTCAAAATTTCAACTCTACCAACAGCCCTTTTCAAGTTTATTTTTAGATTTTTTGGAAGATTGTCAACATTAAAGCCTTGCAAGCTTTTGACCAATCCTCCTTCTTGCAAAGTCCATTTATTTATAGTTTTTCTCTCTCCAGTTTCTTCCCCGCTTTCCTCATCAATTTCTTCTTCTTCTTCGACTCCTGATCTGTCTCTATCTTCTTGATAGTCAATTGTCCATTTACTACCTTTTAGTTCACCAAGAAAACTTATGAAAGTAGAAACACGTTGCCATCCATCGACTAATTCCCGTACACCGTTTTTATCCTCGTCCACAAATATTGGAGGAATTGGAATCGAGAGTAGAATCGATTCTATAAGTGCAGTTTTTTGTGCTGCTGACCATCGGAATAATCTCTGATACTCTGGTCTAATACTAAATACGGTTATTAAAAACTGATTATTTATCCACCCCTTTTGCCTGTCCTTATAAGTAGCCTATGCTCAACGGATTTAGTATTATTGGTTGCTATGCGCGGAGATAGGAGTCGTCAATCAGCCAAAAAACTTTGGGGCCAGTTTACCCGGTGTTTACCGACAATGTGCTGTTACTTACACAGACTTTTGGGAGTCCTATAAGACAGTAATTCCTAGTAAACGTCATCGACCGTTCGGTCAAGAAACTGGTCAAACTAATCCTATTGAAAGATTAAATAATACCTTTCGACAAAGGATTTCTCGGCTGGTGAGAGAGAGTCTATCTTTCTCTAAAAAAA
>NZ_JADBUE010000143.1:0-14444 GCF_020245805.1 Microcystis sp. M179S2
AAAGGTGAGTGGCCCCCAAAGCCGTTTCCATTAATTAAACTTGCTAAGAAGTTAAAAGACTAGCTTGGCAAAACTAGGCTGTATAAGGATTGTACAGCAATTTTTCGTGGGATATTGAAAAGCATAGACATTATTAATAATAATTCTCAATAGTTACCTCAGTCATAAGGCTCAAAGCCTTGCTGGCCAAGGCATCGACGCACCTCAACGAAAACTCTAGATTTTCAGGCATTGTGTCTAACCCACGAAAAATGTTGAGAAACCCCCCATTCCATCGGCATAAAACAATAGAATTTGTTCCACGCTAATGCCTATGCGATCATTGCCCTAGTACCATCTCACCTTTATAACCCTTAAATCTTTACGTCAAGCTATTTTGAAAGCCTTGCTAGAAACCAGTGTTAGGACAAGTATAATTACTCACTTGCATAAATGAGATGCTCCCGATATTTTAGTTGCTTTACCTTAATAGCAGCAGACTCTGGTAGCTCTGTATTTGTTGCTCAGGGTTGATCTCTCATCATCCTTTCGGTGTTCGCATCAGCACTCCGATTTTTCTTCAGATAGGTTCTAGAATCGAAATCAAGACGCAGGGGAAGATAGAGTTCCCTGAGTCTGAAAAGTGTACTACCGTGTAATTTTATGAAAAATAGTCTGAAACGATCGTTCCTTCGATTTATGACTGTCTCCATACTTATCGTTTTGCCATCTTGTTCACAAAAGAATCCGATCGCTCTTGTTCTCTTAAAAGACACATCTATAAGTGGACAAAATAACGAAGAGTTTAAGACGACAACCAAGAAAGCCTGTAAGGGTATAACAGAATCCATTTCGCGTGGTGATGAATTGAAAGTTATTCAAGTCAATGGCGAGCAGGACTTTTTCGAAAATCTTACCCCCACCAATCCAACTGATGCGAAAAAACAGTGTGGAGCCGTAAGAACCACCCAAAAACAGGGAACTTTGGCCTGTCCAGCTGTTCGCACAGCCCATAAAATTTTTCAGTCATCAAAAAAACCTGGTGTATTGTTAGTCCTTATAGAGACCAACGAGCGGGAATCACCTTGCCCTCAAGATTGGAGAACTACCGTTAAAAATGTCATTGAAAAAGGTGGCTCTGTAGTCATTTTGAATGCTACAAACAACGGCGGCGAATCATTTCGCTTAGAGCTAGAAACTGCTTTGGAAGGTCTCCCAGTTACATATGCTCATACTGACGTGGAATTTGTTATTAAGAACGCTATCCAAGAAACTAGAAGAAAAGCTGAGGCAAAATTATGAAAAAATCAGATAGTTTCCCTCACTTTGAGGGCAACGGTTGGAATAGTCCCCATGTATCTAATGCCAGTGGCCACACCGAACGAGAATCAGAATCTAACCCGTGGCCAGAGTCGGAAGCAAGAGTCAATATCAATCAATCAAAGGAATTCAATCGGCTAATTGCTGAGGACCTTCATCCCCAAGATCAGGAAGACCTGTTACAACGCTTTCCTTGCTATGCGATCGCACAGAGGAGAGTTGCCGCAGCCGAGTTCTGCCGCTTTCAGATTATTAAAATTTGTGAATTATACTAAAGGAGTTTTATGCCTAGAGATACTTTCTCTTTTTTTAATTTCTGTTCTTTGTTGGTCACGAGCATCATCGCCTTCTTAAACTTTAACACGGCTATGGTTTTAGTGCCGGGGGATTGGGACGATATAAAAATATGGTTTGCCGTTCCAGTTTCCTTGATAGCCTGTATTCTTTTCGACACCAAAGTTAGCGAGGAGTATATGCGTGAACGCCTCAAAGGATTTGCGAGATCTACCTTAAATTGGATTAATATTCAGAGAGAAAGACTGAGTCAAACTCGATTTGGGACGATGAGACTGGAAACATACATCTATCTGTTTCAACTTTTTGAAGCACCTTTCTTAGAAACATCAATCATCTCAATTATTAACCGCCTTGGCTGTCTCATTTACCTAATCACCGAGTTTATTGTGAGTGCTTATTTATTACTAGAACGAGAGGATTTGCCCTGGTTCATGTCTATTGCTCCTATCCTAGCAGGATTATTGAACTTAGCAACGGGAATCCTCAAAGGACGTCTTATTGTGTATCCAAAAGCGCTTACACAACTTAGAAAAAAATATCAACAGTATTATGAGGACGTCTAAAATGAATATTAGATTGATAAATATTAACGAGATGAGTTCCGACGATTTAAACGAACTGACGAGTATTTATGTCTCAGATGCAAGTCTGTCACCATCTAAAATGGTTGAAATCCTTCAGCAAAGAGTCGCTTGCCGCTCTCTCCATAAATCCATAAAATTAATTCAGGAAGACCACCGACGGTCTTTTGAAAACTGTTTATCACAGAGAGATAAAAAGCTTGAAGAAATTCGGAAACAAGCAGAATCTCTACACAGTTATCCCCGGGCTATTAACGCTCCAAATCCCTCCTATTTCTTGGCAATAAATACAGTTAAAGAAGACTTAGAATTTGCTGAAGCTCAAGTCAGAAATCATGAAAAATCTATCAGCAGATTAAATAACTTAGAATTGGAATTCAAATCAGTACTAAGAAAATCATCATATTGGTCAGGTTCATTAGCTGATAGCAATATGATGGAAGAAATACTGAATGAAATGGGAATAAAAGAGCTAATGCACGATTTAGAGCAAAGACTGAGAGAATTGCAGGAACAGGTTAAAAAATTTAGCCTTGAATTAACCAAGTTCTCCATCGTTACTGTGTACGGCGAATCAAGAGTAGAAGATTTTCAATATCAAAATGGAGCTGCTCACCATGACATTGAATGAATCCCCTTTTGCAGCGAGCTATGCTCCTCGTCCGGAAAAACCAATCGTGGCCTTGAAACCTAAAGCTTGGTCAGTATTTTTGAGTTGGAAAAACCTCCGTGGAATAATTTTCATAATTCCTCTTTTTTCTATAGCCTGGCAGTACCTAACTCTACAACGAACCGAATATATGTTTACAACTCAACGGTTTAGGACTATTACGGGACTTTTTAACCAAGAAATTGACGAAGTTTGGCTATTTCGTGTGACAGATTTACGCATTTTAAAGCCATTTCTTTATCGTTTATTTGGAATAGCAAATCTTTACATTTACTCTACAGATAGAAACAACAAACTCGTGGTTATTCAGGCAATTTCGCTTACAGATGCCTTGAAGCTGCATGAAATTCTTCAACAGCAAGTCAACATTGAGCGACATAGAAATCGACCTGATATTCCAGGCTCTTGGCAGTAATCAATCATCTCAAAAAAAGGAAATAGTAATATGGCTGACCAAAACACATCTACTAACGGCGAGACTAATACTTCTTGTCCCAGCACAATAGATAGTCCAGAACTACAAGATAAAGATATATGGAGTTCTTATGACAATACCTTTGGCAAATACGCATTTCACGGGGGAATGGAGGGATACTTAGAAAATAAAGACCCTTCGCCTGAAAGTCCACAACAAGAGTGTTTCTACGATGATTCAGGTAATCTAATCGACGAAAACCATCAATACGCAGGAATGAGAGGAACTGCTAATGAATACGATGGACATAAGGGCGATAGTTCAGAACTATGGAACCATTTTTATAACGATAGTGGGGGAATCTGGCAAAACGGTGGAGAAGCCTTTTCTACCTCTGTGGAATCCTACTATGACTCTGTTGAAGATTATGTTTCTGATGTCTATGACTCTGTGGAAGATTATGTTGATGATGCCTTTGAATGAAGTCAAAGTCAAAAGCTCTTGAACGTCCTCAAAGCTTATCTGTCAAGCGTTTTTATCTCCTCTATTCTAACCCGCGCCAAAAAGCCACAAAAACTAAAAAACTTCGCCAACAACAAATGGTTAATAAACAGCCAAAATCAGTCATTCTCCAGCAAAATAATGCCACTACAACAATAAATAATTTGGTCAATAGCTGAACTAAAACAGTTGCAAAAAATAAAGTCTAATTTTGGCTTTAAAATCAATTAAGGGATTGCACAGTTTTCTTGATTGGCAATCCCTTTTTTCTATTAATTCTGCATGGTATAGCCTAAATGATTGCCCACCATCAATTTTTTTATCGTTTCAGCACAGTAATATTAAAACATAATGATATTATGTTCCTACAATTAGGAATTGATTAACCTTTGTAGGGATTTAACACTGTTAAATCTTTATCTATTGACGGTGATTTAAAGATAATTCAATGATATTCTTAAGTTAGTTAATTCAGTATCTTGCTTTAACTCTCTATAGATAGCGATCGCCACTTCACTAGCAAGGTTAATTCCTGAATGGGAGTAGATCAAAAACCGCAAACCATCCACTATTTTTGAAGCTTTTTTCTTTTTTTTGATGAAAGCCACTGTTTTTTTAATATCTTCCTCATTGAATTGAGTTATATCATTTATTATAAAGGGGTGAATATGCCCAGGATTCATGTTAAGTTCAGATTGAACAGATTGAGGTTCAGCATTGCCATTAGGGGTTTTAATTGAAATAAATCGATAGTTGCTTCCCTCCTTATTTTTAACTAAGTCATTGACTTTTTCTAAGTCACAACAAATCAGTTCAATATCTTGATAAATATTAGTAATTCCCTCTCCAATACTATAAATTCTGTCAACTAATGATTGAGGTTCAATCACCTTAACTTCTTTTCCCCAACCCGAAATCCAACGAATGAGATCAATGTCCATTAAAGACCATTCGGGTACAGTAACTTTAATAGTATATTGATAGGGAGGAATATTTTGATCTAACTTAAAAATTCCACGATCTCGCGTAGCGAGCGCTTTGCGTTCATAACTCGTTCCTTTTAACCAATCAGGTGAAGACATTTCTATTTTCTGAAATCTTTGATTTCCTTCACAAATAAATTTAAACGCAAGTTCTGTGGCGTAGAGAATGACAGTAACATTTAATTTCTTTCCTTGTTGGGAATCTAAATACTGACGCTGTTTTGCAACATCATCGCCTAAATAAATTCCTGCACTTGCATCATAAAGTTTATGGAGCTTATCTAACGCTTTCTTTTGCTCATTTATATCTCTCTGAGTATTTACTTGTTGAAATCGGATTCTATCAATTCTTGCGAAGGCAAATAAACCTTTTTTGTCTCCTTCACCTATTTCATACCCTAAATACCATGCAATATTATGAAAAACAATTTGTAAAGGATAAGCGGTAAAGTGTGGTTGATCTTTTGGCCATTTAGCACTTCCTTGAATATGACTAAATTTCAAAAGCTCTCCTTTTTTTATCGCTTCTTCTAACTGTTCAAATTGTTGTTGATATTTCTCCACATCAACAATGGATTTTGTGCCAATTAAGCGAGTAGAATAAGGAGCTTCTTCTTCTAAAAGTTTGGAATTCACTAATCGTTGTTCAAATATATCATAAATTTCGGCAGCAAGAGGATCTTTAAAATATTTCTCTACTGAATGGGATCGGAGAGATTGATAGAGCTTATTTAACTCATATTGAGATAAAATACCTGTTCCTGCAAAGTAGCCTTTTTTCATAGAAATCTCTGGGAGAATTTGATAAGGATTTAGTACAAATTCGATGTCTTTTCTGAGTATATATAAGTTATATTTATTTTCGTCAAATAACCCTAATTTAAGCATATTTTCAATAAAGAATTTTTGGGTTCCCTTAATAGGACTATTAAGAAAAGGACGATGAACAATAAAACGAATGGTTTTGATTAATCGCTCAAATTGTTCTAAGTTAGAATAGCGATGAGTCATTACATCAGGAACTTGAATGGTTTCAATATCAACTAAATCAGCCGCTATATCTCCTCTGGCTAAAATCCCATTCTTTTCTAACCAATATAAGTCTTTTTCTATTGCTTCAGGATGGGCATAAATAGCATGATACTTTTTAGTAATTACTGCACAAATTTCCTCAATTGAAGTGCTAAACTGAGGTAATTCTTCGACTTCTAAAATTTCTTTCAGGTTTTCTGGTTCAGTTTCCGCTAAATTCCCAATCCCTGGGTAGTTAATAATGACGGAAATCAAGTGCATTAATCGTTCAAAGTCTAATAAACGAGAATATGGGTGAAAAACTTTATTCTTATTCAAGTTAGCTATATTAGCTAAAAGACGCTTGAATCCTGTGAGAATTGTACAAATTTCGTCAAGATCAAAGTTATTGTCTTTAACAGGAACAGGATAGATTTTTAACAGTCCTTCGTTAGACTCTGGTGGATTTTCTTGTAAATTAGCATTCATCTTATCAATTACTTCGTCAGGAACTTGGCGATAGCGTTGTTGATTTCTTTGTTTACATTTTTCCACAGAAGTCTGTAGATGCCATCCTATCCATTGAATATTAAATAAATTAACCGTTTTATAAAGAAAATCAAGTCGCCACGGGCGCATGACATTAGTGGCATCATAAATGACAGGTTGATCTTTTTCAACGGCGGTTTTAATTTGATCTAAGACTTCTACCTCAATATCCGCCCAAATTCCTTGATTTGCAGCATCTCCATAAAGTTGCGCCCGAATTTCATCGGTGGAAACCACGACAGCATTAATTTCTTCTGCCAAAACTTGAGCAAACGTTGATTTACCGCTTGCAGGAAGTCCAATCAAAAAGTGACAAATTACAGGTTTTTTCATCATTAGTTTGAAAGGCCGTAAAATAACGGTGTAATTGTTCAATTTGAGTCAAAGAATTGATTGATTCGTTACTATAGGTAAGTTCAGTTTGTCTAATCGCTCCCTTTTCTGATTCAGGAAGTTGATATTCTAGGGAGCATCTGTAACTCCTAAATTAAGCTTTATGTCAAGCTATTTTGAAAGCCTTACCAGAAGCAAGTTTTAGGGACAAGTATAATTACTTACTTGCATAAATGAGATGCTCCCATATTCTGGTTGAATCTGTGACTCGTTCTGGACTCATCTAAACCTCCACAGCAGAAGAATAAAGAATTAAAGTATATCTATCCGAGTCAATCCTATCATATAAGTACGTTCTATCGCCGTACATTTTCTAGCCATTTAAGATCGCTCAGTAAAATAGCAATCACCTGTGTTTTAACCGCAGAATAGATATAGTATTGATCGGTGTTAATAAACTGTTCTTTATAGTCTCTCCTCAATTGCAATAAAGGATGATTGAGAATAATGTTTAAGATGTCTGGAATTGTCTTATGTACAGGGTGAGAGCATCTCAAAAGCTATTGACAATTGGCCAATTTTGTGATCCGCATGGGCATTTCAGCCGATACCAGCCAATCAGAATAGTTACCAAATTGACCAAATGGGTCGATTTTTGCTTAACAATTGAGATGGCAAATTCTCCTCAAATATGCCTGAATCGTGGGTAAGCAACCCCCACAAAGTCCCTTTTGTCAAGGATTGTTAAGATGGGCTTGCCCTGATATAATAGACGGTGGGCTAATGTCCTGAATTAAGCTTAATAATCCCTAACGAGAAATAATGACCATTTCATGCGAACTCCCACCCCTTGCTGAAATTTTTCAATATGGAGTTTCTTAACTCAACCCAGAGAAGATATCGGTGTTCGCACCAAATACACTCTCATAAGCTTTAATTTAGGGTAACGTCGTCATTAGCCATTAATTTACAGTTAACAAATATGACTATTCTTCTTGCGAACCTTGGGACTTCTGACTTATCTATTAAAGTAACAGTAGATAGCAAAAATTATTATCTTCCTATTGATTTTCTCTCGAATGAACCTAATCTAAATAAAAAACTCAAAGACTTAGATAATGAGCGTCGAACTATTTGGGACAATATGTATCAAGGTTTTAACTATGTTCCTAATAGTCAAGTTTACCAAGATTTAGGATTTCCTCCCCAAAAACAACCAGTTCGTGAATTAACCAAAGCTCTACAATCAAGCTATCAAAAAGAGTCCCCTAAATGGCATTCTCTTATTCGACCGACTCGAATTGGAAGTGTAATCCGAAAAGCAGTAGCAATGGGAGCATCTAAAGCCTATATTTTCGTCACCAATCAACCGACTTCACACCCTCAAGATACCATTTATTTGTTCCAGATTATTCAACAGTGGGTACAACAGGAATATCCTGCTTTTGAATTAATTCAAAAAGAGCTACAACTTAATTTAGATCCGCAAAATCCTAACCTTGAAGATTTAGTTCTTGAATACTACTATAATCAGTTGAATGAGATTTATTTAGAAGAAAATTTATCCCAAGAATCAACTATTTTAGTCAATGTTAAAGGGGGAACATTGCACCAAAAAACTGCACTCAAAATTCAAGCAATTGCCAGTGATTTTAAAAATATTCTGTTCATTGACCCCATTTTAGACCTTAATCAACTTTTAGAGGGCAAAAACTCTGAATGTCAACTAACTTCTTATTGGCTTTATCAACGGAATCAAAAATATCAAACCGTTAAGTTACTGTTACAAAAAAGATGGGATTTTGACGGAGCAAGAGTGATTGTTAAAGATTGGCAAGAAACTTTGATTTATTTAGCACAACAAGTTTCTGCAATAGCCAGTGACACCCAAAAAGAGCAAGAAAAGTTAACAGAAATTCTCACAAGACTTGATTTTGCCGTTAGCTGTTTTAACCTTGATAAAAATGCCGTGAGAGATAATGATAAAATGGAGCATAACTTTTGGTTAAATCTTTATACTCAATGTCGGATTTATTGGGAACTAGATGAAATCGCTAACTTTCTAATCCGATTAAGTTCTTTTTATGAAGTCACTTTAAATGAATTAATTATGGGCTTACGCGGACAAAAATACTTGAGAAATAATAATCAAAATCAAGATTGGGCATTTGCCAGAGGACAAGCAGATCAACGATATAAAGTCTGTAATAAATTTGAGGAGCTAGAACAGAATTTTGGTGCATATGAAGTCACTTGGCAATATAAGAAAACTCAAATAAATAAGGAGCATACATCTACTTGTAAAGCCATAACAAATCAAAAAGAATATCCCCTTGAGATTATTATTAAAGGCAAGTTTGGTCAAGGGGATAGTGGAGCGATTGCCAAACTAAAAAATATCTTAAAAGTTGAAGAAGTTTATCATAAGAAACAATATAAATTAGGAAATCGTTATAGTAAGAGAAATTTTGTTCAAACCTTAATAGAAATTGATCATCCTGATCGCCTTGAATTATGGCAACAGATTCTAGTCTCTTTGGTAGAATTAGATTATTGGTTTGATAATCGAAATGCGCTCATTCATAGTGGCAGAGGAGTATCAGTACAAACGATGATTCAACAATGGGAAGAAGACAAACGAAATTGGACTGACGACAAAGATAAATATAAAGCTAATCCCCATAAAGCTTGTCATCCTAACAATATTTTAGGGGAAGTTCTCAATATTGCTGTCCATACTTATCAGTTACTTGGACAAAAATCATCTCCTTATGTCGGTTGCGATGAAAATACTCCCTATTATCTCTATAGCCAATTACGAGATGAAATTTGTCAACAATTGATTTAACCCTTGAATCCCCGCAAAGGCGGGGAGAAGACTAATTTCAAGACCAGCTTTAGAGGCGGTGGAAGATGTGACTTTTAAGCGGTTAGTCTCTTAAGTTTAACAATCTGGTCACTGATAGATTCTAGGGGGATAAAGTCCTGTTGTAGTAATGCTTGTAAGCGAGAATTAGTGTTTACAGAAGCACCAACCACATTGACATCAACGTTGCGTGCTTGTAGTCTCTCAATCAAGGGAATGAAATCTCCATCGCCAGTTACTAAGATAACGCGATCACCTGGTTTAACCGCCTCTATTAAATCCAACCCCATCGCTAAATCATCGCCAAGAGTTTTCCATCCGTTTTCCCGTTGTGATAAAGGGAAGGTGATTACCTCGTAGTTAAGTTGTTTTAAGTGATGAAGCCATTGTTTTTGATTCGGAGAAAGATGCTCATGGAGTCCAGTATAATACTTTAAAGTAAAAGTATCTGTCTGTTTTGCTGGTTCCACCAGAGCAATTTTTAAGGCTTTCCAGTCAATTTCTAACCCTAGTGTTTCGGTCGTTTTGCTGAAATTGTTACCATCGATGTAGATGTGAGTCACCGTCTGTCTTTTTTGGGGTAGGGGAATGACTCGCTTCTCAGTTTCTATCCCTGGGGTTGGCTTCTCTTGGGGAGTAAGTTGATTTAACTGTTGTTGTTGCTGATTTAGAGTTGCAGTCGTTAGCTTTTGTTGATGTTGAACTTTTTGGGTTGCGCCTACCAGTAAACGGCTACTGGTTTTCAGGGTTCTGACTTCTTTAGCCACTTTTTCTGTTGTGTGTGTGACAGCTTTAACCTCTTTTTCGATTTTTTCGATCCCCTTAATCATAGTTTGGGAGTTAGTCAGACTTCCTTCAATCAGAGTCTTGATTTTTTTTTTTTCTTTAGTAACAATGATCGCAGAGGTAGAAGTGGCGGTCGCGAGCGCTGTTCCTACTATCATCAGATGCAGTTGACCCGAAGAAACGATCGCACTAACGAACAGAGAAGAAGCTACTTGAATGAAGGTTTTCATCATCTTTTCTTCTTTTGAGTATAGTGTGTACGGATAAATGAGTTCCACCCAGCCCCATTAGGCAGCCCTAACGTTTCTCTATTAGGTTGTCTGGGTGCGAACAATTCTTATCGTAATAGGGGTTTTAACGGGGTTCAAGCAATGTCATGCGAACGCCCATCTAAGGATGAAAGAGCATTTAGAGCGATCGCTACTACCTGATCAAGGATTAATTGAGAAGCATTATTCCGGTTCTTCGGTTTGTCTTATGCCAGGGACGGGGGTTATAAGGTTGGCAATTTTTATCAAGTATTTTTATCTAGAGCGAACTAATCAATTAAGTCTCTCGCCAGACAAGGATTTAGTCGATTTATGCCACCTGATCGAACCATACCAAGTAACGAAGAACCATTAATTCCACCTCTTGCCTCTTGTCTCTTGCCTATCTTCACTAGAAAATTAATTTTGCACGACTACTT
Organism: Microcystis sp. M179S2; assembly: GCF_020245805.1. Taxonomy (NCBI): domain Bacteria; kingdom Bacillati; phylum Cyanobacteriota; class Cyanophyceae; order Chroococcales; family Microcystaceae; genus Microcystis; species Microcystis sp. M179S2. The sequence goes on from NZ_JADBUE010000143.1 coordinate 10,980, forward strand.
ATTGAAATAGTCCTATCCAGAATATTTCTTGAGTGCCAGTCTGTGGATTGGATTAAGGTGATAAGATCAAACATGACCTTTTTTCTCCCTAATCGCAATCGCACTTCATCAAAAAAAGCGATCGCAGTTACCTAACAAATAGCCAAAAACGCGGTTATCGAAAATTTGGGTTGAAAACCCCGTCCTTTGAGGACGGCTTTAAGCTACAATAGAAAAAGCGATAACCAAGCTAAAAACTGAACCTTGACCAGAGATAGTAGGGGGTTTCGTCCAGAAAAGAAGTCAAATTCGGCCTTGAACGGGTAAAACTTTCTAAGTAGTCATGCAAAATTAATTACCGACCACAGAGGGCTGAAAGCCTTGCTAGACAAGGATCGCTATGGGTAAATAATTTTACCCAGATACTTAGGAAATAAGGTTGAACATGAGATTTTTTCGACTTGTTCAAAGTGGCCGTCCAGCATTCGGACAATCAAAACGGACGGGTCGGAAAGCGTAAGACTACCGCTAAGGTAGCAGTATCCTGTGAAGCGTCAACCCCATTCAACGACCATCCTAAAAAGGTGGCGTGGTGAGGAATCACCGCTCGTTTACGGCAGTGAGGATGTCAATATATCCCGACAAGAGCATCGATCACGCTTGAGTCGGCACGCAGTAACCCACGATAAAATTATCGTTTCCCATAGTTGGGTTAAGGAACGCAACCCAACCTGCAAGAGCCGCAATCTCACTACTTACAAAATTATGGAAGCTTAAAAGCATGGACAAGAATACAACAAATAACTACTTACTACACTTAGCAACACTAGCATTGATGATTTCTGCGGGTAGTGCATCAGCAGCTGTTTCTTCTAGTGATCCTCATCGCATCACTGAACAAAATACACGAGTATGGCCTTCTACCACTGATACCAATGAAAAAGGTATGCAAGCAGAGCCTTTGGTATCGGAGGAATCCATTATTGCTAGACCTGCATGGCACTATCAAGCATGGCCTGAAAGCACCTTTGTTCGCATACGCCCACCTATTAATCGAAGTTCACAAGATGTCCAGTTTGATGGCTCTTATGTAGAGCTTTTTCAAGATATTTAATGGTAATTGATATTAAATGGGTGACACTTTATTTTTTAGATTTAAGGTGTTACCCTTATTACAGTAATTTCCGAAACATATCATCTCATACAATCACCGAAAAGCTTACTGGATAAGCACTTCAACCCTCGTATTTGTACTTGAGCGATCTGCAAAGTGTTGTATTTTTATCAAATAATGATTGGCTGAAAAATTATCAGACTACCTAAATAATTGATTTAAGGAAGTATTTAAAATGAATTTAGCAAAAAATCGCCTTACGCAGTTTGTCATGAAGACTTCAAAGCTTTGTAATCTGAGATGCAAATACTGCTATGAATTTGAAGAGCTTGGGAAAAATAGTAGAATGTCTTTGGAGCAGCTAAAAATTGCTTATAAGTACATCGCTGATTATTATGAAGCGTTAGACAAACAAGATAATCTTAATACAGAAATTCGTTTTATTTGGCATGGGGGAGAACCATTACTTATTGAACCTTCATATTATTGGCAAACCTTTGAGGATCAAAAAGCGATATTTGATGGAAAATTTGAGATTCTTAATATGGTACAGACCAATTTAACAGTTTTAGGTGAAGAAAGAATTGAGTTGCTCAAGTATGGTTTCGATAAAGTAGGGGTTTCAATTGATATAATCGGCGGGTTGCGGGTTAATATAGCTGGTCATGATTTGCAATCTAAAGTATTACAAAATATGGATATTTTGAACCAAGCTGGTGTTAATTTTGGCTGTATTACTGTCCTTACCAAAAATAACATCGACAAGGTTACTAAGATTTTTAATTTCTTCAAAAAATCTCAAACTCAATTTAGCTTTTTGCCATTATTTCATGGGGCTTATGAAGACCAACATCAAAATTTTGAATTATCCACACAAGATATTTTGAAGGCTTATCAACAGTTAGTAGATGCTTGGCTTCAAAGTGAGGATTTTGTTTCAGTATTACCCATTGTAGATCATATTCATAGGGTACTAAATTATATTTTAAAGAATAGTCCACCTACTTATTTTAATAAAAGACTTTGGAATACAACCTTGCTAGTTAATACAAATGGAGACTGTTACAGCTATGGTGATCCTTATGGGGAAGAAGAATGGACATTGGGCAATATTTTTACTACATCTCTTAATCAAATTTTATCTGGAGATAGGTGGGAAAAATCCGTTCTTGCCGCAGAGGAAAGAATAGCTTATAACTGTCTAAATTGTAAATATTTTGGTAGTTGTGATGGATATGCAATTGCAGAAGATCACTCCAATTGTCGTGAAGTATCTACTAATGGCATTCGAGTATGTACGCTTGAAAAATCTCTTTTTGAATACATTGAAAATCGATTAAAAGAAGTGAATTTAATTGATAAAGATGGTTCACTAAAATTAACCTCTAAACAAGCAGAGAAGCTGGGGATGAATACGAAGCAGATTTTTTAGTGCAATCGCTAATTTTGTAGGTTTGATTGAGGTGAAGAAACCCAACATTGCCTTTATTTCTTCCCTTATGTAGAGCCTCGACAGGGCAGAAGCTTATTCTGTGAATTCTCCCATTTAGATGGGGATTGTTTCGGAGAATATCTATTACAACTATCGCAAGCTTTTCCCAATGAATTACATATTTTACAAGTAGATAACGCTCCTGCACATATGGCGGGACACTTAGAAATTCCCGACAATATTATCTTGTTTTATCAACCTTTTTGTTGTCCTGAAGTTAACCCCGCAACAGAGAGTTTGGCTGTACCTGAAAAATTTTCTGGCATGGGAAACTTTTGAATCTCTTGATGCTTTAAGAGATAAACTCGATGCTCTTTTAAATCGTTTATCCAATGACACTATCGGGTATTTAACGGGATGGTCTTGGATTTTAGAAGCTCTATGTCTGTCAGGAATTTAGAAATTTGGTATAAGTAACGAAGAACCATGCTTTTCATGAACAAGCCAAGCGTGTTATGGCAACTCGACCACAACAGAAGTGTCAACTTGTCACAACAGATTTTGTTTTATTAGAACTTGCTGATGCTTTTGTTTTGCCGAAAATTCGTTCTCAAGCAATTAGATTTATTAATCTACTCAAAAATCTATTTGGTTTATAATATCAAATAATTAACTTTATTTTTAGAGATGAATCTAATTTTATCAAGTAAAGCGGCCGCCAGACTCCAAGTAGAAGTGCAGTCAAGAGAAGATTTTATCGCTGATGTTAATGCTTGGCGAATTGATGTCCTCGATCTCAGGAAGAGAGGTATTTTTCTCATTACTCAGGAAAAGAGTTTATACACCTCAATTGCTTCGTACAAGCAGGGAATTAAGGGAATTATCGCTCAAATTACCGCCATTGATCGGCAAGAGGGTGATTCCCCTGAAATTCATTATC
>NZ_JADBUE010000144.1:0-3481 GCF_020245805.1 Microcystis sp. M179S2
AAATTTTGCCTCAAACCCTATCTGCGTAAGGAATTCAGGATTTTGTGTCCAGTAGTCCATTAGTATTATATTGCTTTAACTCAGGCTCTGTAAGACTTTTAGCCATAGCTAGTATGTTTATACGGGGGAAGTTCAGAAATATAAAGATTTATTGAATTGTAGCTTTTAATACATTTGTAGGGGGGGGAGTGTGTATCCTTCGGCTATCTCCCTTTGGTCTTGGGTTGGGCTATTGCTTGATCTGAGCTATGAGGGAGACAATAATTTACAACTCATTTAGGCACACTTTATGAACCTTTTCAAGTCAAATAAATTAGTCGGCGTTGCAACTCTAGTTACTGCCACTTTTGCAGCTTTGAGCTTGGCTACAACAAACAAAGCAGGAGCAGTTAGCATACCTGTTTCTCAATGTTCTGACTTTTTACTAAATTGTAACTTTCAAGAAGATTCTCATGCTTTTTCTTTTGAAATTAACCCTCAACCGTTTTGGACGGAAACTGTCTGGGATATAAGAGATGATAATATAGACGGAACTATTAGTATTGATTTAAATGGGACTTATTGGAAAGGAACAGTCATTGTGGGAAATCCTAATAATAGTATAGAAGGAGTAAAAATTTTCTCCAATAACATTCGGCATGAAATTGGACCCCATACTGATGAGGATGTTAATCCAGGAGAAATTTTCTCTTTTACGCAATCCATCTTATCAACTGGAAAGGCAATAGTTGGTGGACCTCCTATATTAGTTGGCGATTTTCAAGCCACAAACCCAACTGTAGCCATAGTAAATCACGAACCTCATTTTGATTCTTATAAAGCATCGATAGAAATTTTAAAACCAATAGGTCCAAATTTAGAGTTACAGCAATGGAAGTTTAGCTTGAGTGGTGTGCATATTCCCGAACCCACCTCAACCCTCAGCCTCTTCGCTCTCGGTACTCTCGGCGCAGCTTCAACCCTCAAGCGCAAACTAAAACCCTGCCAATTCATCGAAAAAGAAACCACAAAAGTCGGCTAAATTGCCTCTAAAAATACCATAAATACCCCTTCATTCAATCTTGAGGGGGTTTATTTTTGGCATCTATTAATACTTCTAAAAACTGTCAAACTTATTAATGATGTCTTGAATTTGCTGCGCTGGGATGTCTGTTTGGTCAGATTTGGCATAGATGAGGAGCATCAAAACACAACTATTGTCTTTAAGTTGATAGATAACACGATAGCCGCTACTTTTGCCCTTTTGAATATCGCTGTTTTTGAGGCGAACTTTAAAGACAGTGTAGCCTATTCCTGGTATTTTATCGCCGATGAATTTGCCTATCTGAAGGTCATCAATTAGGGGTTGTATATCAGTACGAATGCTCCGATAGCGTTTGGCGAGGATGCGAAGTCGATCCTTGAATTGATCGGAGAAAAGAAGCTTAATGGGGGTAATTTTTTCAGTCATCTATGCCATCCCACAGTTCAGAGATGGGATGTACTTTGCCCTCTTTAGCTTGCTGAAGAGAAATACGAAGACTGGTGAGGATGAGTTCTTTTGGTTCGTCGTCGGGATCCGTGGGTGGAGTGAGGATATTACGCGATACTAGCAATTGGTAGAAATCATCGATCGCCATTCCCGTTAGTTCGGCTGCTTGTTCAAATTGAAGACGTTGCTGCTGATAAAGCATGATAGCGATTTCCGTGAGCATTTGAGCTTCAGTCATTTGTACTGTTTGCAGAAGTTCAGAGGGAAGGATGAGGCTCATAGAGGTTTCATTAAGTGGTGGTAACTTCATTGTATCGCCATTAAAAAGAAACCACAAAAGTAGGCTAAATTGCCTCTAAAAATACCATAAATACCCCTTCATTCAATCTTGAGGGGGTTTATTTTTTTCTTCATCAACAATCTGTAAAACACTGCTGTATAAAGGTGCAGCAACCCAAAATCCTGCTCGATCAATCAAAGCGTCTAGCAAGGGTTTCACCTCAGAGATTAACCGTCGATTCTTCGCCTCAACTAAAATGCCCAGAATTCCTGTGTATCGAAGATTAAGTCTAGCAGCAATTCTACGACCACGACGCTCATCAATCAAAACTTGATCTGCTCCCAACTCAAGTGCTAAAGCAATAGCCTCAGCTTCTCCCTTATCTAGTTCATCTGCAAGAGCTTCAATCACTGTGCGGTTAGTTACCGTTCGAGTTTGAATCCAATCTAAGGTTTGTACCTCTATTGAACCTGCTACCAGAAAATCAGGCTCAGTTAATTCTCGATAAACTGCTTCAGGAATAAAAACTATTTCGTAAAGTTGTTGTAGCAGATGAAGTTGATTAATGGCGGCAAGATTGTTGATAGGGGATGTATCACTGACAACAATCACAATCTTCCCATCTCCCGCAAGTTCTTAATATCCTGTTCAAAATCTTCGACATCGTAGTGTACCGGAATTTGACGACTTGCAAGTAGGTGTTGAAAAGCAATACGATTCATTCCTGCAAATCGACTCGCTTGAGCAAGGGTGAGCTTCTCTTTTTGAAAGAGCATGACCGCAATTTCCTGCCTCATCTCAGCTTCAGTCATGCGTGTGGCACTGAGAATTTCATCGGAGATATCAATACTCATGGCTATAACCCTATCTATCCTTTCCTATTGGAATAATATCATAACCCCCTTCATTTAGTCAGTTGAGGGGGTTTATTTTTTGCGTCTCTTCCTCTTACACATTTTACACATTAAGAATCGGTTTTATGCTATTGAGTTACCAAAGCTAATAGAAGAGGCTTTATTATCAGTTGCCAACTAAAACCCTCCCAATCCACCGAAAAAGAAACCACAAAAGTAGGCTAAATTGCCTCTAAAAATACCAGAAATGCCACTTCAATCAATCTTGAGGGGGTTTTATTGTATAATTGAAGGGTGAGTAAACTAGATCAAATTACACAATCTTGAGCTATAATCGGCAATGAGGTCGAATCCGAACAACGATCAGAAAAAACTCCTGATTGCTGAACTTAAAAAAGCAGCAATCAAACATACCCCAGAAAATATTATCATAATTACTCAAGATCCTAGCGGGAAAATTGTTTTTCTAGAAACTGGAAAAGCAGGTGACAAAGGTTCTGGATTGCTGCATATTCTAGAAAATCATCGAGAAGATTTTCTCCAGAGAGGTATTACTGAAGAACAAATTTCCGATTTAATTGTAACAGCTATTAGTGAGGGAAAAATTATTGGCATACAAGGAAAAAGTCGCATAATTTATAAAGTAGAAATCAATGGAATTATTCAGTATGTTTCTCTAGAAATTAGTCATAATGGTTACTTAGTGAGTGCTAATCCAACTCCAACTCGATTAATTAACAAACTTATTCAGGAATGATAGTTATGGCAATCAGAATCAAACTTTGGGCAGATTATGGAAGTTACCCACTTTGGGGAGTAGATGAAATTGATAACATTGCTCCTGAAGAATTGCCATTAAGTCAAGCAACTATTCAG